>NZ_JBAPKY010000005.1:0-120159 GCF_037083785.1 Roseovarius sp. D22-M7 | reverse complement strand
CCGTCCCGCGCATCGTCATCCCCCTACATGCCGTGCAAAGGGTGAATCACGTTCTCAAATCCATGTCGAGGCGGGGTTTTTCAGCAGCCTGTTAAGTTGACTGCCTCCGACAAATCCGGGGCGATTCACGAGGTCTCCTGGCTGCGCTGCGACTCGGACCGGGCGCGATCTTCCTGAGTCACGGCGAATCTGTCAAACGGGACCAGCGCTCGCGACAGCATCAGGCGGACCTTCAGGCCTTTCGACAGGCGCCCGACGCGCGATCGGCGCATCATTCAGGCCCTGCGCTTGTGGCCACGGGGCCGGCCATCGGTTGTACGGGATCGCGGTGCGCCGCCGGGGTGTCCGGCGCGGGGTCGAACAGTTCGCCAAGCCGCGCGCAGCCGCGGTTGAGGCGGCGCTTGATGGTGCCGACGTCGCAGTGGCAGGTCTCGGCAGCATCCACGCAGGACAGACCCGAGGCGCCGATCAGGATGTGCACTTTTCGCTGCTCGTCGGAAGGTACGGCGAAGGCCGCGGCGAAATCGCGCAGCGCGACCCTCCGGTCATGCGTGGGGTTCTGCGACAGCCGCGCCGCCTAGGCGGCGTCCGCCTTGGCCACCTCGCGCTGCATCTTGCGAGTTCCCGACCAGAAGGTGTTGCGCCGGATCGTGAGCCGTCAGACGTACACTTGGTGTCCGGCGTGAAACTGTCGACCTTGGCCATCGCTTTAAGCAAGATTTCCTGCAAGAGGTCATCGGCGACCGACGAGTTGCGCGCCTGGCTGAGCGCGAAGGCGAGCAGTTCGGGCACCAAGCCGACAAGGTCGTCGCGGATCTCGGCGATGGCGGGGGCGCATCTGTCGTCGTCACTGTTCCGCGCCTTCAGATATTCCAGCGGATCGCGCAGTGATTGCGGCAGTTTCTCGTCGACGCTCGACTCTTGGAGCTTCTGAAGGGTTTCGGACATCTGCTGATCGATATCCGCTGCCCGGTTACCCCGGTCGTCGGGGCTGTTGGGATCCTGTTCAGGCATCGTTCTGCTTTCGGATGTTCTGATTTATCCCCGCCTTAAGGGGAACAAAACGCGGCGACCCCGGCGTCTTGTTTCATGCGTTACCTGAGTATCCTGAAACGCCCCCGAAACGGAAGGACACGCCATGCGAGGCGACAACGAGGCAAGCAGCGATGTCCGGAGAATCACCGAGAACCTGCCCTACCTGCGCCGGCACGCGTGGGAGCTGTCGGGCGGCCAGGAGGCCGGAGCCTCATGCCGCCGGAACGCTGAAGGCGAGCCGAGGGCGATCGTCGCACCAACACAAGGAATGAATGAAATCAGTCCGGCGAGGAAGAGGAATACCGTCGCCGTGCCGCGGACATATCCGGAAAGCGCCGGGTCGATCTCGCGCATGAGGCGGCGGGTGGTGTCGAGGTTGGCGCGGGGGACCAGCTTCTCGCCGGCCGCCAGCATGCGCTGCCAGCCGAGCAGCAGGTAAAAGACCACGACCGGCATCACCACGCGAAAGACGATCGCCTGCACGAGGTTGCCAAAACCCGAGACGCCCCCGTTGCACACCGAAACCTCGGACTGCACGACGGTTTCGCCGATCCGGTTCACCAGATCATCGAGCACATTCCCGGCGTCGCGCCGGCCGATGGGGGAATCGGCGCAAGCCCCGTTTCACGGTGGCGTGATGGTCGGGATGCTGCGGACCAGCCCCGTCATCTTTACCGCCAGGAGCGGCAACAGCCCGACAACCGCCGCGAGGATCCGGGCCATCATCAGAAGCACCAGCACCGCGGCCCTGAGCATGCGATGAGTTCCATGGAAGTCGAGCCGGCACGCGAACGGATCCAGAAAATAGGCGATCGTAGCCTCGACGATGAAGGGCGTCATCATGGGCTCGAGCACCCGCAACGTGACCTCCGGCAGCGCTGCGGCTCCGAACCATGCCAGACCCCGGGATGAGCTCACCCACAACCGGGAGTACATCTTGTGGCGCATTGCCTGGCGGCGCGTGCGCGGGGTAACGCCTTGTCATATCGATTTCACAGGTCACGATCCGTCAACGCGGCGGGGGATGGGAAGCTTCCAGGTCAAGGCACGCGCTTGCGTAATGCGGGGAAAACGGGCGCGGTTTCACGCGGTCAGCGGCGTTTCAAAAAATTTTGTGGCTCAGGACACAAAGCCATCGTTTCCGCCTTTGACTGGACTGCGCCAGAGTGGTGGAAACGTTTCAAGCGAAGGCAGACCTCATGCATGTAGGGTTCATCGGGCTGGGCAATGTCGGCGGAAAGCTGGCGGGCAGTGCACTGCGCAACGGGTTCGAACTGACCGTCTGCGATCTCGACGGGGCGCGGGTGCAGGGTTTCGTCGAGCGCGGCGCGCATGCCGCCCGTGATCCGGCCGAACTGATGCGCAACTGCGATGTGGCGATCACCTGCCTGCCCTCGCCGGCCGCCTCGGCCGTCGTCGTCGAGGCTATGCTGCCCGAGGTGACCGCCGATAAAATCTGGCTGGAGATGTCGACCACCGACGCGTCCGAGGTGAAAAGACTGGCCGCGCTGGTCAGGGAACGGGGCGGCGCCGCGGTGGAATGCCCGGTCTCGGGCGGCTGCCACCGGGCGGATACGGCGAATATCTCGATCTTCGCGGGTTGCGATCGACCCACCTTTGAGCGGATCCTGCCGCTGCTGACCACGCTGGGGCGGCGGGTGCTGCATACCGGCGAGATCGGCACGGCGTCGGTGCTGAAGGTAATGACCAACTACCTGGCCACCGCCAACCTGCTGACCTGCTGCGAGGCGCTGGTCACCATGAAGGCCGCCGGCATGGACATGAACACCGCCTACGAGGCGATGAAGATCAGCTCCGGCACCTCCTTCGTGCACGAGACCGAAAGCCAGGTCATCCTCAACGGCTCGCGCGACATCTCGTTCACCATGGACCTGGTGAAAAAGGATATCGGCCTCTTCCAGGGTATCGCCGCGGCGGGCAACGTGCCGCTCGAGATCAGTCCGCTGCTGCTGCAGATCCTCGAGGACGGCATCGCGCGTTATGGCGAGCGCGAGTTTTCGCCCAACATCATCCGCCGGCTGGAGGATGCCACCGGGCTAACCATCAGCGCGCCCGGCTTTCCCGCCGAGATGGTCGACGACGAACCCGAAGAGCCGGGATACGAGGTGACGCCGACCGGCCTGTCGAAACCGCTGATGGCAGGCTGAGCCCGCCGCGACCGGACCACCATGCGAAAGGAGGCAATGACGATGTCGGAAATCACCGTGGAACTGCACGACGACGGCATGACGGTCGCGCTGCCGCAGGGTGCGACGTATTTCAATTACTACTGGCTGCGCGATGCCAGCCTCGACTGTTTCGACCCGCAGACCCGCGAGCGGGTGTTCGACTGTTCATCGCTTCAGGCGGGGCCGCGCGCCACGTCGGCCCGGGTCGAAGGTGACAGCCTCGTCATCGACTGGCAGGCGGAAGACGCCCCTAGCCACGTGCCGCTGACGCTGCTGCGCGAGGTCGCCGAGGCAGGGCGTCAGGCCGATCCGGCGGAACTGCCGCGCACATTGTGGTACGGCGATCACTTCGACCGGGTGCTGCGGGTCTCGCAAGATGCGGTGCTGACAGCGCCGGACGCGCGCGCCGCACTGACCCGCGCGCTGATCGAGGACGGCATCGCCTTCGTCACCGACATGGCCGACGATCCCGATAGCCTGCCGCGGCTGGTGAATGCGATCGGGCCGATCACGCCCTCGGCGGAGGGGCTGTTTTTCGACGTGCGGGTCGAGATCGACCCCACGAACCTCGCCTTCACCGCTGGTCCACTGGAAATGCACACCGACCTGCCGGGCGAGGAAATGGCGCCGGGCGTGCAGTTCCTGCATTGCATGGAGAACACCGTCGAGGGCGGGCGGTCGCTGTTTCTCGACGGGGCGGCGGTGGCGATGGCCCTCAAGGCGGAAGACCCCGAGGCGTTCGATCTGCTGGCCGGCCATGACATCCCGTTCTTCTACCGGCACGACAACTGGGATTACCGCGCCCACCAGCGGGTGATCGAGACGGATGTCGACGGCAACGTGACCGGCCTGACCATGTCGCAGCACCTGCAGGATTACATCGATCTGCCGCAACCGCTTCTGGATCGCTATTACCCGGCCCTCGTGAAGTTCATCCGCATGTTGCAGGAGGACCGGTTCGTGATGCGCTGCCGCGCAAAGGCCGGAACCTGCGTGGTGTTCGACAATCACCGCATCGTGCATGGCCGCGAGGGCTATGTCGCCGACAGCGGCCAGCGGTACCTGCGCGGCTGCTACACCGACCGCGGCGCGCTGCGCAGCACCTACCGGATCTTGGCCAAGCGCGGCGTTACGGGGACCGGGTATTTGCCCCAAAGGGACGTTGCTTGACGTCGTCACGGGCAAAGGCAGCGCGGCGGAGGCGATCGCACCGCGCCGATTTTCGCCTCAGGCGACGAACGGCGTTCGCAGCTTGATCTCCTGGTAATCCTCCAACCCGTACACGCCGCCCTCTCGCCCGTTGCCGGACTGCTTGAACCCGCCAAAGGGCGAGCCGTAATTGGCGGCCTGTCCGTTGATGCTGATGCTGCCGGCGCGCAGGCGCCGCGCCACGCGCAGCGCGCGCGCCTCGTCGCCGGTCTGGATGAAGGCCGCAAGGCCGTATTCGGTATTGTTGGCCAGCCGGATGCCGTCGGCCTCGTCCTCGAACGGGGTGATGACCAGCACCGGCCCGAAAATCTCCTCGCGCGAGATCCGCATGTCGGGGTCCACATCCGCGAAGATCGTGGGGCGGACATACCAGCCCGCATCGAACCCCTCGGGTGTTCCGGTGCCGCCGATCAGAAGGCGGGCGCCCTCGTCGATGCCCACCTGGATCATCTGCTGCACGCGGTGATACTGGATCTCGTCGAAAAGCGGGCCGATGTGATCGCCCTCCTGCGCGGGATCACCGACTTTCTGCGCTGCAGCGGCCTCGGTCGCCAAATCCAGCACCCTGTCGTAGCAACTGCGCTCTACCAGCATGCGCGTGGGCGCGTCGCAGGACTGGCCGCAATTGTCGAAACAGGCGCGCACGCCCTCGGCCACGCGCGCCGGCAGATCGGCATCGGCAAAGACCAGGTTGGGCGACTTGCCGCCCAGTTCCAGCGTCACGCGCTTGATCGTGTCGGTCGCGTCATGGCTGACGGCCTTGCCGCCGCGCGCCGAGCCGGTGAACGACATCATGTCGATACCCTCGTGCCGCGACATCGCCGTGCCAACGGTGGGCCCGTCACCCTGCACGAGATTGAACACGCCCGGCGGATAGCCCGCCTCGTGCACCATCTCGGCATAGATCTGCGCCGAGAGCGGCGTGTGCTCTGACGGCTTCAGGATGCAGGTCGCACCCGTTGCAAGCGCCGGGATGACCTTCAGCGCGATCTGGTTGATGGGCCAGTTCCAGGGCGTGACGAGGCCACAGACCCCGATCGGTTCGCGGCTGAGTATATCGCCGTTGGGCAGAACGTCTTCCTCGGGCTGGTCCTCAAGCGCCGCGATGAAGGCGTCGAGATGTCCGAGGGCCGCATCGGCCTGCACCTCGCGCGCCATGGTCATCGGCGCGCCCATCTCGGTCGACATTGCCTTTGCCATATCCTCCATCTGGGCGACGGTGACCGCGCGCAGGCGCTTCAGCAGGTCCAGACGCTCGGCCTTGGGGGTCAGCGAGAAGCTGTCGAAGGCGCGCAGCGCTGCCGCGACGGCCCGATCGACATCCCGCGCATCGCCAAGCGAAAGAGTGCCGATAGCTGTGTTGGTGGCCGGGTTCATGATCGGCATCGTGGCATCCGAGGCCGGCGCGACCCAAGCACCGTCGATGTAGAACTTGTCGAGTGTCGTCATGTCTGATCCTTATCCGATCGGGGGCTGGCATCTCCCCGGTTTCGATGCGTCGCTGCATCACCCTGCATCCTGCAAGATAAGATCGGCGGCGCGCATCGCCAGCATCATGGTCGGCGCGTTGGTATTGCCGGAGGTGACGTTCGGAAAAGCCGACGCATCCACAACGCGCAAACCCGGCACGCCGTGCACCTGCAGCCGCGCGTCGAGCACCGAATCCTCGGGCCCGTGGCCCATCCGGCAGGTGCAGGACGCGTGATAAACGGTCGAGGCGCGCGCGCGGAACGCCGCCATCAACCCGTCATCGTCGAGACAGGTCAGATCCGGCAACTTGGCGGCACGTGTGACGGCGCGCAGGCTGGGGGCCATGGCAAGCCGCTGCAACAGCCGGCTGGCGCGCAGGGCGGCGTCGCGGTCGCCCTCGGTCGCCAGAGAATTGGCCTCGATCAGCGGCGCGTCCCCGGGATCGGGCGAGGCGATGCGCACCGCGCCGCGGCTGGTCGGGCGGCAGGGCTGGGCCGAGATCAGGTAGCCCTGCTCTCGGTCCAGCACCGGGCGGCCGGCGGGCGACATCTCGTAGCTGGCCGGGTTGCAGAAAAGCTGGACGTCCGGGCCGGCCCGGTCGGGCGCGGATCGCACGAAGCCGCCCACCTGGTTGACCGGCACCGCCAGCGGGCCGCGCCGCCGCAGGACGTAGTCGAGCCCGGCGCGCAACCGCCCCGTCATGCTGCCAAGGGCGGCGTTCAGCGTGGGCCGGGTCGCGTGAAACTGGTAGGACACGGCGAGGTGATCCTGCAATCCGCATCCGACCTGCGGCAGATCGCGTACGACCGGAACACCCCGCGACCGCAACAAGGCCGCCGGACCGATCCCGGACAACTGCAACAGCTTGGGCGTGTTGATCGCGCCGGCGCTCACCAGGATCTCGCGGCGGGCGCGCACCGTTCGGTCGCGGCCCCCGTGTCGGTAATACAGCAGGTTGCCCTGCCCGTTCAGCCTCTCGATCCGCTGCGCTTCGGCGCCGGTGATCACCTTCAGGTTGGGACGCCCCTTTGCCGTGCGCAGGAACGCATCCGCCGAGGACCAGCGACGGCCCCGGCGCACATTGCTGCGGTAATAGGTGACGCCTTCGCCCGCCTCGGCGTTCATGTCATCGCTGAGCGGCAGGTCGATATCGCGCGCGGCCTCGAGGAAGGTGCGCGAGAACGGGTTCATCTGCTCCGACAGATCGCTGACCCAGACGGGGCCGGACCCTTGGGCGGTCCTGCGGCCGGTTGCGTCGGGCGCGTGACGTGTTTCCATCCGATCGTAGACGCTGCGCACCGTGTCCCAGCCCCAGCCCGTCGCGCCGGCCGCCGCCCAGTCGTCGAAATCGCATGGCAAGCCGCGCACATAGGCCATCGCGTTGATCGAGCCCGATCCACCGATCACCCGCCCGCGCGGCCATGGGGTGACCCGCCCGTCCAGTTCCGCATCCGGCTGCGTGCGGTATCCCCAGTTCAACGCCGGGTTCCCGACATTGAAGGCGTAGCCGATCGGCACCTTGATCCAGAGCCGCGCATCCGATCCGCCCGATTCCAGCAGCAGCACGCGGTGCCGGCCGTCACGGGTCAGCCGGTCGGCCAGCACGCAGCCGGCCGACCCGGCGCCCACGATCACGTAATCGAATTCATCGGCTTGCATGGCGGGGGCCCGTGTCGGATAGTTCATCCCGCGCAGCAGACTGCAGACCGGGCCGCGTCACAAGCAACGGCTTTGACCGCTATGGGTCAGGATAATTTATGCCCGGTTTCGTTGACGCTGCTCCAACCGGGCCATCTGAGTCGCCACGCACCGAACCGAAGGACACCCGCATGACCCGCCTGCCCCATGTCATCTGGCTGCGCGCGTTCGAGGCGGCCGCGCGGCACGCCTCGTTCAGCGCGGCCGCGGACGAGCTGGCGCTGACCCCGGCGGCGGTCAGCCAGCAGGTGCGGATGCTCGAGCAGCACCTGCGAGTGCAGCTTTTCCACCGTCTGCCGCGCGGGGTCGAGCTGACCGATATGGGGCAAGCCTATGCGCAGCCGATCCGCAAGTCGTTCCGGGACATGCAGGCGGCGACCGATGGCCTTTTCCGGGTGCCGCGCCGGCAGACGCTGAAGGTGCGCGCGTCGATCTCCTACGCGGCGCTGGTGCTGGCACCCAAACTGCGGGCCTTTCGCGCGCTTCACCCCGATATCGACATCCAGTTGTCGACTGCCGTCTGGTCGGACCGGATGGATGACGCGTCGATCGATGTGGATATCCGCTACGGCACCGGCGACTGGCCCGAAAGCCGGATCTGGTCGCTGGGGCTCGAACGGGCAAGCGTGGTCTGTCATCCCGACTATGCCGCGAGTTTCGACGGCGGGCCGACGCTCGAGGCGCTCGCGGCGGCGGATGTCGTGCAGGTGACCGGATCCGAGGTGGACTGGGACCGGCTGTCGGCGCGGTTCGATCTCGATCTTCCGGTCCCGACACAGCGGATCAAGGCCGACTCGTCGTTGATCGCGCTGCAGATGCTGGCCAGCGGGCAGGGATCGGCGATCATCATGCGGCGCTTTGCGCAGCGCTATCTCGACCAAGGGCTGCTTGTTTCGCCCTTTCCGTACGAATTGCCGATGGATCAGGGCTTTTACTTGATCGCGCGCGAGGACAGCCCCCGCACCGACGAAATCGACCGCTTTCGCGACTGGCTGACCTCCTCGGGCGCGGCCGCCTAGCGCCAGGTCAGGAGATCGTCACGCTTGCAATTTCCCGGATCGCGATATCTAACGGCGCCGTCGGTGGCAGCGCCATCGAGATGATCGCGAAATGTTGTAGCTGAAAGGGCGTATCATGAGTGACGCCAGGACGTTTCTGTTCATCCTCGCCGCTGTCATCGGGCTGACGCCAGTTCCGATGCAGGCGCAACAATCGCAGGATCCCGGACGGGTCACCGTCCTCACGATGGCACCCGAGGACGTCACGCTGACCTCGCTGCTGCCCGGGCGCGTCGCCGCCTCGGCCGAGGCCGAGGTCCGCCCCCAGGTGAACGGTATCGTCATCGAGCGGCTCTTCGACGAAGGCGCGGACGTGGCCGAGGGCGATCCGCTCTACCGGATCGACAAGTCGACCTACGAGGCCGCGGTCCGGCAGGCGCGCGCCCGGGTGGCGCAGGCCGAGGCGCGGTTGAGCGCCGCGGAACGCGATGCGGATCGCCTGACGGAACTGCAATCGCGCAACGTGGCCAGCCAGCAGGCGCTCGACGAGGCGGTGTCGGCCCGCGATTCGGCCCAGGCCGGCGTGCAACTGGCCGAGGCCGAGCTCAACACCGCGCAGATAGAACTGTCGCGCACCACCATCCGCGCACGGCTTTCGGGGCGCATCGGGCTGTCGCAGATCTCGCAAGGCGCGCTTGTGACGGCCAGCCAGGCGCAGCCGCTCGCGGTGATCCGCACCATCGATCCGGTCTATGTCGATGTCACGCAATCGGCGGCCGACCTGCTGCGGTGGCGCCGCGGCGAGACCGCCGAGGAGCTCGAGGGCGCCGACGCGACCGTGCGCCTGCGGCTCGCCGACGGGTCCGCCTATTCCGAAACCGGCGCCCTCAAGGCCGCCGAGCCGAACGTCGATCCGCAAACCGGCGTGGTGACCCTGCGCATGCAGTTCGACAATCCCGACCTGCTGCTTCTGCCCGGCATGTATGTGCAGGTGGACATGCCCGTCGAGGTGGCCGAGGCGGTGTTCCTGGTGCCGCAGGAAGGCGTCATCCGCGACCGGCGCGGACGCCCGCGGGTCTGGGTCGTGAACGCCGACAACGTGATCGAGGAACGCGCGGTCAACATCGTTCAGGACCAGGGCAACAGGTGGGTCGTGGACGAGGGGCTGAGCGACGGGGACCGGATCGTCGTGGCCGGGTTCCAGAAGACCGGACCGGGCGCGACCGTGGTCCCGGAACCGCGCGCAGAGTAACCAGGTAAAGGCGCAGGCGCATGGCAAGTTTCTTCATCGACCGTCCTGTCTTCGCCTGGGTCATTTCGATCCTGATCATGGGCATCGGTGTGTTGGCGATCCGGCTTTTGCCGGTGTCGCAATATCCCGAGATCGCGCCACCCTCGGTGTCGGTCACGGCCAATTACCCCGGCGCCGCAGCCGATACCGTCGCCAATACCGTCACCCAGATCATCGAACAGCAGATGACGGGCCTTGATGGGCTGCGCTATTTCTCGTCGCGATCGACCTCGCAGGGCAATGCCGAGATCACCCTGACATTCGAGACCGGCACCGACCCCGACATCGCGCAGGTGCAGGTCCAGAACAAGCTGGGACAGGCCACGCCACTACTGCCCGAGGTGGTGCAGCGCCAGGGCATCACGGTCGAGAAATCCTCGGCCGGGTTCCTGATGGTGATCGGCATGATCTCGACCGATGGCCGCCTCGACCAGGTGGACCTGTCGGATTATATGACCACCAACCTCGTCGACGAGTTGAGCCGCGTCGAGGGCGTCGGCTCGGTTCAGGTGTTCGGCGCGGAATACGCCATGCGCATCTGGCTCGACCCATCCAAGCTGGCGGCGTTCGAGATGGCGCCGTCGGATGTGGTGACCGCGGTCTCGGCGCAAAACGCGCAGATCACGGCCGGGGCGTTCGGCGCGAGGCCGGCGGTCGAGGGTCAACAGCTTAACGCGACGATCACCGCGCAATCACTGCTGAGCACGCCCGAGGATTTCCGCCAGATCGTGCTGCGCGCCGAGACCGATGGCGGGCTGGTGCTGCTCGACGACGTCGCGCGGGTCGAGATCGGGGCGCAGAACTATGCCACCTCGGCGCGGTTCAACACCGATCCGGCCGCGGGGATGGCGATCACGCTGGCGCCGGGGGCCAACGCGCTGGACACCGCGCGCGCGGTCAAGAGCCGGATGGCGGAATTCGAGCAGTTCTTTCCGGAAAACGTGGATTACGTGGTGCCCTACGACACCACCCCCTTCATCGAAATCTCGATCAAGGAAGTGGTCAAGACCCTGTTCGAGGCGATCGGTCTCGTGTTTCTCGTGATGCTTCTCTTCCTGCAGAACCTGCGCGCGACGCTGATCCCGACGCTGGCCGTGCCGGTGGTCCTGCTGGGCACGTTCGGCGTGCTGGCCGTCGCCGGGTTCTCAATCAACACGCTGACCATGCTGGCGATGGTGCTGGCCATCGGCCTGCTGGTCGATGACGCCATCGTGGTGGTCGAGAATGTCGAGCGCATCATGGAGGAAGAGGGCCTGTCGCCGCGCGAGGCGACGCACAAGTCGATGGGCCAGATCACCGGCGCGCTGGTCGGCATCGCCATGGTGCTGTCGGCGGTCTTCGTGCCGATGGCGTTCTTTCCCGGCTCGACCGGCGTGATCTACCAGCAATTCGCCATCACCATCGTCTCGGCGATGGCGCTGTCGGTGGTGGTGGCGATCACGCTGACGCCCGCGCTGTGCGCTTCGCTGCTCAAGCCGAAGGGGCACGGCGCGAAACGCGGGCCGTTCGCGTGGTTCAATACCGGCTTCGGCGCGCTCACCGATGGCTACGACAAGACCGTCCGCTGGTCGGTCAGGCGCCCGCTGCGGGTCTTCGCCGTCTATCTCGCGCTGGCGATTGGCATGGCGTTCCTGTTCGTGCGCACGCCGACCGGGTTCCTGCCCGAAGAGGACCAGGGGATCCTGTTCACGCTGATCCAGACCCCGACGGGCTCGTCCGCCGAGCGCACGCTCGACGTGCTCAAGCAGGTCGAGGATTACTACCTTGAGGAGGAGTCGGAGATCGTCGAATCGATGTTCGGCGTCGTTGGTTTCAGCTTCTCGGGCAACGGGCAGAATATGGGGCTGGGCTTCGTGCAGCTCAAGGACTGGGACGAGCGGACGGCGTCGGGGCAAAGCGTGCAGGCGCTTGCGGGGCGGGCCTTTGGTGCGTTCAGCCAGATCCGCGACGCGCAGGTCTTTCCGGTTGTGCCGCCCTCGGTGATCGAACTGGGCAACGTGTCGGGGTTCGATCTTTACCTGCAGGCGCGCAGCGGCCAAAGCCATGCCGACCTCGTGACGGCGCGCAACCAGCTTTTGGGGGCCGCGGGACAAAGCGACCTCATCGGCTCCATCCGCCCCAACGGGCTGGAGGACGCGGCGCAGTTCAACCTCGATATCGACTGGCGCAAGGCCGGGGCGATGGGGCTGACACCCGGCGACGTGGGGCAGTTGCTGCAATACGCCTGGGCCGGGACCTACGTGAACGATTTCCTCGACCAGGGCCGGATCAAGCGCGTCTACGTGCAGGGCGAGGCCGAGGCGCGTGCCACGCCATCCGATATCGAGAAGTGGCGGGTGCGCAATTCCAGCGGCGGCCTCGTGCCGTTCTCCAATTTCGCCGAGGGCAGTTGGGATTACGGGCCCCAGGGGCTTTACCGCTACAACGGCATCCCGTCGGTGCAGCTGCAGGGCGCGCCGGCGCAAGGCGTCACCACCGGCGAGGCGATGGCCGAGATGGAGCGCCTGGTCGCCGATCTCGGCCCCGGATTCGACCTGGCCTGGACGGGCCTGTCGCTGGAGGAACGCGAATCCGGCAACCAGGCTCCGCTGCTTTACGCGCTGTCGCTAGCGGCGGTGTTCCTGTCGCTAGCAGCCCTCTATGAAAGCTGGTCGATCCCCTTCGCGGTGATGCTCGCCATGCCGATCGGCATCGTCGGGGCACTGACCGGCGCGTGGGTCGGCGGGTTCGAGAACGGGGTGTTCTTCCAGGTCGGGCTGCTCACGGTGATCGGGCTGACCGGCAAGAACGCGATCCTGATCGTGGAATTCGCGCGCGACCGCCACGCGGCGGGCGAGCGGGTGATCGACGCGGTGGCCGTCGCCGCACGGCAGCGGTTCCGGCCGATCATCATGACCTCGATGGCGTTCTCGCTCGGGGTGCTGCCGCTGGTGCTGAGTACCGGCGCGGGCTCCGGCGGGCGCACGGCAATCGGGTCCGGGGTGCTTGGCGGGACGATTTCCGGCACGGTCCTCGGGGTGATCTTCGTGCCGCTCTTCTTCATGATCGTCACGCGCATCTTCCGGCGCGCGACGAGCGCGAGCTGAAAACGTCGGCCTCAGTCCGTCACAGACACCAGGTGCCAGCGCAGCGCGTCGTTGGGCACAGCATCGAACTGCGTCACGCGGTCCGACAACACGACCAGTTGCGTGACGTGAAACGGGATGAGCGTGCCGGACGTCGCGTAAAGATGTTCCTGCGCCTTGACGTAAAGCGCGCGCCGTTTCTCGAAATCGAGCTCGGCGCGCGCCGCCTCGAGCAGCCGGTCGAATTCGGGGTCCGCATATCCGGTCTCGTTCCACTTTGCCGAGGAATGGAACGCCTCGTTCAGGGCCTGATCGGCGGGGCGTTCCCCCCAGCTGGTGGTGAAGGCCGGTTTCTTCATCCAGACCGTCGACCAGTACCCGTCGGCGGCGGCATTCACCACGTTGACGCGGATGCCCGCGCGCGCCGCCTGCTCCTGGTAGGTGACGCCGATCACCGGCCAGCTGGGGTCGAGCGAGGACACATGGACATCCACGTCGATCCCGTCGGGGTATCCCGCCTCGGCCAGCAGCGCCCGCGCGCGATCGGGGTCGGGCGGGCAGGTCATGTCGGCGCGGTACTGGTCGTTGGGCGCGACCGGGGTGTCGCAGGATATGATGCCCCCGCCGTCGAGCGCCAGGTCGAGCATCTCTTCGCGGTCGACCACCAGCCGCAGGGCGCGGCGCACCCGTGGATCGTCGAACGGTTCCAGGTCGGTGCGAAAGGCCAGCCCCATCCAGTTCCCCGTCGGGATCTCCATCAGCTGGTAGTGATGGGAGTCCTCGAGCGCCCGGCGCAGCACCGGCGCGATGCCGCGTTCCATGTCCAGCTGCCCGCTGAGAAACGCCTGAAGCCGCGCCTGCGCGTTCGACACGCCGATCACCTCTATCCGGGCCAGGGCCGGCAGGCCTTCCCAGTAATCCTCGAACGCCGTGAGCACAGTGATGCCGTCGGCATCGAATGTCTCGACCCTGAACGGCCCCGTGCCGATGCCGGTGCGCGCGACCGTCTCGCCGGACCCTTCGGGAATGATGCGCAGCCGCGGATCCATGAGCTGCAAGGGCAGGTCCGCAAAGGAGGAGTCGAGGGTCATGCGCACGGTCAGGCGACCGGTCGCCTCGATCCGCTCGATCATCTTGACGGCGGCGCGCGCCGGGCTGCCATATTCGGGGTCGATCACCCGGGCGATCGAATAGACGACGTCCTCGGCATCAAGGGGGGTGCCGTCATGAAACCGCACCCCTTCGCGGATCCGGAAAGTCCAGACACGGCCCTCGTCATCCGGCGCCCACTTTGTCGCGAGATCGGGTTGCGGGGTGCCGTCCGGGCCGGGGCGGACAAGGCGGCTCTGGATCTTCTCGATGATCTGCAGCACGCGGCCCTTGGAGGCGGGATCGAGGCTCGATTGCGACCCGAACCCGACATTATGCGCATGACGAAACGTACCCGCAGGCTCGGCCCCCGCATGTGACGCGAGCAGCCCGAGGGTGAGCGCGATCAGGGCGGGCTTCAGAAGGACGGTTACTGGCTGGGGCATGGCGCGACTTTGACGATCACCGCGGTGAAACGCAAACCTTTCGACCACCGACACGGTCACGAAAAATCGCGCGAACCCAAAAGCCCCCGAGGTGGGTAACCGCTTTAAGGCGTTTAACCACCACCCGAGGACGATTTCAGGAATACGCCCTGATGGATCGGTCGAAAGGGCAACTGGCGCGGTTGACGGGGCTCGAACCCGCGACCTCCGGCGTGACAGGCCGGCACTCTAACCAACTGAGCTACAACCGCCCGCTGCCTGCCCGATCCAACGGACATGGCGTGCTTCTATGCGGGCGACCTATCCTCGTCAAGCATCGCCGGGACGAATTTTCAACTTTATGACATGCCGCTTGCGCGCCGCGCATACGCGCGATTTCGACCCGGTCGCGTTGCAGGGGCGCGCGTGCGGAACGACGTGCCCGATAAGGCGATGCGGGGCGGTCTAATGGCGGCATGCGAGACACCGAGACAACACGCGATCCGGGAAATCTGCACTAATGTTTTGTCGCGAGGGGATAATCGGGTTACCTAGGCTGTCATGAAAACAAAATCCGACATATTGAACGCCCTGCGGCAAAGCCGGTTCGCGCCACGGGCGATCAACCTGGGACAGTTCATCACCTTCACGATCTCCAGGTTCTTCGCCGAACGGATGACCGCCTCGGCCGCCGCGCTCACCTATTCGACGCTGCTGGCGATCGTGCCGCTGATGGTGATCGCCTTCGCGATCCTGTCGAGCTTTCCGGCCTTCGATGCGGTCAAGGCGCAGATGCAGGATCTTTTCCTGTCGGCCGTGGTCCCCGAGGCGGGCGCCGCGATCGAGGATTACCTCGAGAACTTCACGCGCAACGCCAGCAACCTCACGGCCGTCGGTATCGTGGCGCTCGCGGTGACGGCGGTTCTGTTGCTCTACACCATCGAGGATACGCTCAACCGCATCTGGCATGTCGAGCGGCAACGCCCGCTTCTTGTCCGGTTCCTGATCTTCTGGGCGATCCTCACGCTTGGCCCGCTGCTGATCGCGGGCAGCATCACGCTGACATCGGATGTGGCATCGCTGACGGGGCGCGTGGGATTTCCCGGATCGGGCGATCCGTACTTTGCACCGAATGCGCTCGAGACGCCCTTGGTCAGCACGCTGATCGCCACAGCGTTCAGCATCGTCGGCTTCACGGCGCTTTTCGTGCTGGTGCCTGCGCGCCGGGTGCGGATCTGGCACGCCTCCATCGGCGCCACCTTCGCGGCGATCGCGTTCGAGATCCTGGCGTGGGGGTTCAACTCCTTTCTCACCTCCGGCTCCAGCTACGAGACGATCTACGGCGCAGTGGCCGCGGTTCCGGTTTTCCTGGTCTGGATCTACACGTCGTGGATGGTGATCATCCTCGGCGCAGTGATCGCGGCATCGATCCCGGACTGGCTGCTGACCCGCACGAGCGTCACCACCGGCGATCTGCGCCCCGCGGACCGGCTTGCCATCGCCGTGACGCTGCTCGCGAAACTGCATCTGCAGGCACAGGAGGGTGGCATGATCGACGAACAGAAACTGGTCGAGGCCGTCCCGCTGGAAGCGCGCGACGAGATCTTCGACGCGCTGCACCGGACCGGATACCTCGCGCAGACCGAGGACAGCCGCGTGGCGCTGACCCGCGACATGCATACAACGACGGTCTTCGATCTCGCCGCCGACCTGAAGCTGCCGCTCGGCACCCTGCCGGAGCGTGACACGGTCCTGCCCGAGAACGTCGTCGCACGGATCGCGACCGAGACGCCCGCGGTGCGCGCGATGCTGGACCGGCTGCACGAGGCCGAGGCCGAACTGCTTGACCGGCCCCTTGCGCAGGTGCTCGCCGCGGGCAATGACGCGCCGGCCGGGGCCGAGGTGCAGCAGGTCTCGCGCCGCGCGGTGTGACCGCGGCGCGGCCCTGCCCGGTCGTCACGCCTTGAGCATGTCCGCATCCATCCAGATCGGCAAATGGTCCGAGGCGGTCCGCGCCTCGCCGGTCAGCACCACCCCTGCCCCACGGCAGAGCACCCGCGCGCCATGCGCGAAGCGGTCCAGCGGGACCATCAGCCGGCTGGCGTGAAAGCTCGGGCCCGGGGCGATCATGTTGAAGGCGTCGCCGATCAGGTCGAAACCGATGCGCGGCGACCACTCGTTCATGTCGCCGGCGATGATCGTCTGCGGGGCCCGACCCGCGATTGCCTCGCGCAGATGCGCAAGCTGCAACTGCCGGCAGCCCCGCCGCAGCCCCAGATGCGTGCCCACCACCGTCACGTCGCCCTCGGGGCCGCTTAGATCGGCGATCACGGCGCCGCGCGGCTCGATCCCCGGCAGCGTCAGACGCTCGGCATGCCGCACGTCCCAGCCGTCGCGCACCAGGATCGCGTTGCCGTGCCAGCCCGAACTGGGGCCATCGGTGACCTTCAGGACGCGCAAGCCGGCATGCGCATGCAGCAGCGCCTCCGGCAGGACCGCCGGCCGCGCGCCGAGGCGTCTGTCGGCCTCTTGCAGGGCGACCACATCGGCCTCCAGCGCGGCGAGGACGCGGATGATGCGAAACGGGTCGCGCCGCCAGTCCAGGCCGACCGCCTTGCGGATGTTGTAGCTCGCGATGCGCATCACAGCACAGGTGCCATCAAGCGCGCCACCCGCGCCGCCATCCGGGTGACAAGCGGGCGATCCTCGAGATCGATATCGACCCTGCTGGCATTGCCGAGATCCGTTCGCAGCATCTCCTCGACCGCCGCCGCGGCACTTGCCCCTTCGGCCACCACCGTCACCTCGAAGTTCAGAAGTCCCGAGCGGATATCGAGGTTGATCGACCCGACCGAGGCCAGATCGTCATCCACCAGCGCCACCTTCTGATGCAGGAAGGCAGGCAGATAGCTCCAGACCTCGCCGCCCACGCTGCGCAGGTCGTCGAAATAGGCCATGCCCGCGAAATGGGTCAGGTAATGGTCCGCATTGCACGGCACCAGCACCTTGAGATCGACCCCGCGCAGGGCGGCAAATCTCAGGGCGGTCAGCACGTCGCGGTCCGGGGCGAAATAGGGCGTCGAGATCCAGAGCCGCTTTTGCGCGGCATGCGCGAGGGCGATGAAGAACAGGTTGCCCGCCGCGGTCTCTTCCGCGGGGGACGGGGCGAGGGCCACGGCCTTCAACGTCCCCGCGTGGGGCTGTGCCGAGGTTGCGGGCTGGCGCAGGTCCTCGTTCGTGGCCCACCGCCAGTCCGAGATGAAATGCAGCGCCAGTTGCGTGACCACCGGCCCGTGAAACCGCGCGAAGGTGTCGCGCCAGGGCCCCATGGCGGATTGCCCGATATACGCCTTCGACAGGTTGATGCCGCCGGTGAAGGCAACGGTATCGTCGACCACCACCAGCTTGCGATGATTGCGATAGTTCAACTGGAACGGGCCAAGCAGGCGCGTCGGACCCTTCGTCCGAGAGATATGCACGCCGGCGTCTTTCAACGACTGTTTGAAGGCCCGCGGGAGACCGAAGAACGGCAGTTCGTCATGCAGCAGCAACACCTCGACGCCGGCCCTCGCGCGCTCGATCAGAAGGTCGCGAAAGGCTTGCCCGACCGTATCGTCCTCGATCGTGTAGAACTGGACCATGACCCGCGAGGTCGCCATGCGGATCGCCGCGTGCAGCGCGTCGAATGTCGCATGACCGTCGATCAGAAGCGCCATGTCGTTGCCTTCGGTGACGGGCAACCGCGCGATCCGGGCAAAGGACGAAAGCCGTGACGGCCCGGCCGGGATCGCCCGCGCCTCTTCCGCGTCGTCGAGCAGGGCGGCATCCGACAGATGGCGGTCGCGCGCGAAGCGCTTGTAATCCGCATAGCCGAAAACGAGGTAGAACAGCGTTCCGACCAATGGCAGCAGCACGATCAGCAGGATCCACCCGACCGCGCCCTGCGGCGTGCGCGAGGTCAGCAACGCGCGATAGGACGCGACAAGCGACAACGCGCCGATGGCAATCGCGATGATCCCGTTGGTGATGGTCGAGAACTCGGTCAAGTGTGTTCAATCTCGGCGGGAGGCCGGCTATGGGGGAAAACCAAGACAGGATAGCAGGCCCGGGTGACCCTATCCATGGCGCGCGGAAAGCGCGGGTGCAAGTACGGTCTGCCTGACGTGATCGCGGACAGCTTGGAACGGTCCGATCCGGACCGCGTGACCACAAATCCGGTCCGCCCCGAATGGCCGCCAACTTGCCGAATAGAGTTTACGCAACGTAAGGCGTGTGCTATTATTAACCATTAATTCAATTTGCTAACCATTTGAACAACGGAGAAGGCATCATGGCCAAATCTTCCAAATCATCTGTGGAATTTGCCAAGCCCGGCGTCGTGAAAGGCTCGTCCAAGAATGGCGATCACGTCCCGCCCAAGATCATCTACGCCACGGCCTCGCCGCATTCGATCGGCGGCAGTTCGATGTTCGATGTCGGACAGTCGGTGACGGCGGAAACGGCGGCGGCCTTCACCTCCGAGGAGGGGTTGATGGGCCTCGCGGCGCAGCGCCTCAAATCGGCGGGGTTCGATATCCTCCAGATCACCGAGTCGACGATCAACATCGCGGGATCCGCCAAGACCTACGAGAAAGCCTTCGGCGCGCCCATCGAGGTCAAGACGCACCGCGTCATCAAGGAATTTGGCATCGAGGACGACGCGGATTTCCTCGATTGCCCCAACAGCGACCTTTTCGGGCTGATCTCCACCCGCGGGACCGAGTTCGAAGGATTGCTGGAAGGCGTCGCCCTTGAAGAGCCGCGCTATTTCATGGCCGCCAACCCGTTCGCGCCGACCAAGGAATACTGGCATCTCGACGTGCCGGCCGGCGTGTCGCTGGCCTGCAATGCCGACCGCGCACACCGCGCACAACTGACCGGGCGCGGGGTGACGGTGGCGATGGTCGATTCCGGCTGGTTCCGGCATCCGTTCTTCACCGAACGCGGCTACCGCGCGGATACTGCGATCCTGGGTCCGGGCGCGTCCAACCCGCAGGCCGACGAAAGCGGCCACGGCACCGGTGAAAGCGCCAACATCTTCGCGGTGGCACCCGATATCAGGCTGAAGCCGGTGAAGATCAACTTCGTGAACTCAGTGGGGGCGTTCAACGCGGCTGTCGGCCTTGGCCCGGACATCATCACCTGTTCGTGGGGCTCGTCGATCCGGAACGGCCCGCTATCGGCGGCCAACATCACGCTGGCCAACGCGATCGCCTCGGCCGTCGCGTCAGGGATCGTCGTGGTGTTTTCCGCGGGCAACGGGCATTGGGGTTTTCCCGGCCAGCATCCGGACGTGATCTCGGCAGGCGGCGTTTATCTGGATGAAAACAACAACTTGATGGCGTCCGATTACGCGTCGGGCTTTGCGTCCAACATCTATTCGGGCCGCAACGTGCCGGACCTGTCGGGCATCGTCGGGCTGCGCCCCGGGGCCAAGAACATCATGCTGCCGGTCGAGCCCGGCGACAGCATCGACGTCTCCAGCGCGGGCGGAAGCCATCCCAACAGGGACGAGACGGCGTCCGACGATGGCTGGGCGGCGTTTTCAGGGACATCCGCCGCGGCGCCGCAGCTGGCGGGGGCGGCGGCGTTGGTCAAACAGGCTTGCGATCGGCTGACGCCGGCGCAGATCCGGTCGATCCTGATGAATACCGCGCGCGACGTCACGGCGGGGACGAACCACCCCAATTTCGGGTTCAGCGCGGGCCCGGGGCCGGATCTTGCCACCGGGCACGGGCTGGTCGACGCGCATCGCGCGACGCTGCAGGCGCGGCTGCGCTGCCGGATCGTCACCCCGATCCAGCCGATCCAGCCGCGCGGCCCGATACGGCCGATTCAACCGCGCCAGCCCATCCAGCCGGTCCAGCCGCGCGGCCCGATCCAGCCCATACAGCCGATTTCCCCGGTGCGGCCCATCCAGCCGATCAACCCGATCCGGCCGGCCCCCCCCGTGGTCGGCACGCAGGACGAGGACGCGATGGCGGCAGAGGCGCAGATGACCGAGGCCCAACAGCAGGGAGCGGCGCTTGACGAGGACGAGCTCGACGCGCTGGAGGACATGGTGAAAAAGGGCCAGATCGACCCCGACGAGATCTGCGCCGGCCGCGCCGGCCCAAGGGCCGGCGCAAGCCCGCCGGTGTGCAAAGCGTACATCACGTACGCTGAAAAGGTACGCAAATCCCGCCCCGACAGAGGATCGCCCCCATGCGCATTCTGCTCGTCTCGATGCCCTTCGGTGCGCTCGACCGCCCGGCCCTGGGCCTCAGCCTTCTGAAGGCCGCGCTGATCCGCGACGGCCATCACTGCGAGATCGCCTACGCGTTCGAGCCGCTGGTCGAGATGATCGGCGCCGACACCTACCAGTGGCTGAGCGACGAGGTGCCCTATACCGCGTTTCCCGGCGACTGGTGCTTCACGCTGCCGCTATACGGCCGCGACCCGGACCGCGACTGGGGCTATGTCACCCGCATCCTGCGCGACGAGTGGCAGATGACCACCCGCGACATCCGCCGCATCGTCGCGGTGCGCGAAGCGACGCCGGCTTACCTCGACAGGCTGGAGGCGCGGCACGACTGGAACAGCTATGACATCATCGGCTTCACCTCGACCTTCGTGCAGAATATCGCCTCGCTCGCCATGGCGCAGCGGCTGAAGGCGCGGCACCCCCGGCCCCGCCTCGTCTTCGGCGGCGCGAACTGGGAAGGCGAGATGGGACAGGCGCTGTTCGAGACCTTCCCCTTCGTCGATCATGTCTGCCAGGGCGAGGCCGATGAAAGCTTTCCCGCGCTGGTCGCGGCGCTTGCCGCCGGCATGACGTCGCCGCGCATTCCCGGCGTGCTGTCGCGCGGCGCGTCCCCCATCAAGGCCCGGCCCGTGCAGGCCATGGACCGGCTGCCGCTGCCCGACTTCTCGGACTATTTCAGCATGCGCGACCGCATCGCCCCCGACCTGCCCGCCACCCTGCTGATGGAGACGTCACGCGGCTGCTGGTGGGGGGCCAAGCATCATTGCACCTTCTGCGGGCTCAACGGCGAGGGGATGGGGTTTCGCGTCAAATCCCCCGAGCGCGCCCTGGCCGAGTTCGCGCATGTCGGCGCCTATCCCGGCGAGATGGTCAGCGTCGTCGACAACATCCTCGACATGGGGTATTTCAAAACCGTCCTGCCAAAGCTTGCCAACCACCCGCTCGATCAGCCGATCTTCTACGAGACCAAGGCGAACCTGTCGCGCGCGCAGGTGCGCGGCCTGCGCGAAGCGGGGATCGCGACCATCCAGCCGGGGATCGAGAACCTGTCGGACCGGGTGCTGCGGCTGATGCGCAAGGGCACGACGGGCCTTCGCAACATCCAGCTTCTGAAATGGGCGCGCGAATACGGCGTCGGCGTCGAATGGAACATCCTCTACGGGTTCCCCGGCGAGACCGACGCGGATTACGACGACACGCTGGCGCTGTTGCCGAAGCTGGCGCATCTGCAGGCGCCGTCGGGCATGGGGCCGGTGCGGATCGACCGCTTCGCGCCCTATTACGAGACGCCCGAGGCGTTCGGGATCACCGGGCTGCGCCCGCTGGCGGTCTTCGATCACCTCTACCCGTTCGACGCCGCCACGCAAGCGCGGATCGCGTGCTATTTCGACGCCGAGCACGGCGCGAGCCTTGCGTCGCCGGAGCTGGTTGCAAGGCTGGGCGCCGCGATTGAGGGCTGGCGCGCGCGGCGGGGCGCGATCCTGCGGGTCGTCGATGACGGGCGCGCGCTGACGATCACCGACACGCGGCGCGGGCGCCGGCTGCGGCATGCGCTGCACGGTGCCGACCGGCTGATCTATCTGGCCTGCGACCGGGCGCAAAGTGCCGCCGGCATCGCCGAGGTGCTGGCGCGGCACGGGCGGGGCGAGATCGACGAGGCGCGCATCACCGCGCGGCTGGCCGATCTGATCGCTGCGGATCTGGCGATCGAAAGCGGCGGCACCTATCTGTCGCTTGGCGTGTTCGACCGCTTTCCCGCGGGCTGGGATGCAGGCGTACCCGCCCGCGTCACCGAGGAGGCCTGAGATGCGCGCCTTACCCGTCGCCGTTGCGCTGTGCCTGATGGCGGTGCTGGCCTTTGCCGGGTCGGACCGGTATGATTCCGAGCACAGCGTTAAGGAGCGTGCCATGACCACCGTTTCCGCCGCCATCCTGTTGTCGCCGGACGCCGATGGCGACGCCGTCGCGCGCCGGTTTGCAGCCCTCGGTCTCGAGGCGCAGAGGATCGGCGACGACACCATCCTGCTGACCGGCCCGCTGCAAACCTTCGAGAACGCGTTGGCCACGCCGCTGACGATGTCGGACGAGGGCGTCTCGGCCGGCGAGGGCGGCGCCACCGTGCCGCTGTCGCACCTGCCCGCCGAGCTGCGGCAGGGCGTCGCCGAGATCGGTTTCGAGACCCCGCCCGATTTCGGGCCGGGGAATTTCTGAGCGATGGCCCGCGCGCCGCTTCTGGCGGCCGGCGGCGCGCTGGTCCTCGACCGACTGATCGCCGCGGACTGGGTCGCGGCGCTGAAGCGCGAGGCGCGCGCGGCCCGGCAAGCGGCACGGGTACAGCAGAGGGATGCCCCCTGCCCCGGCGGCTGGCGCGCCGCGCTGCCGGCGCAGCGGCTGTCGAGCGCGCCCGGCGGTGCGATGCTCGACATGCTTTATGCCGCGCCGGACCTGGCCGAAAGGATCGGATCGCTGGTCGGGGCCGCAGCGCAGCCCACGGGCTCGCGCGGAAGCTACAGCTATTACGACCAGCCCGGCGATTTCCTTGGCCTGCACCGCGATATCGAGACCTGCGACGTGACGTTGATCGTCTGCCTCGAACGCTCGGGCGGGGCCGAGCCCGCGACCGGCGCGCTGCGGCTTTACCCGCGGGCCGCGCGGCGTCCGCTGGCCCAGATCGGCAGGGACGAGCCGGCGCGCGACATCGCGATGCGCCCCGGTCAGGCGGTGGTGCTTCTGGGCGGGACGATTCCGCACGAGGTGCTGCCCGCCGATGCCAGCTTCCGCCGCTCGATCGCGGTGCTGTGCTTTCGCGCGGAGGGGTCGGTCACGCCTCCCACCTGACGCGGCCACCGCAGAGCGTCAGCGCCGCGCGGGCCCCGTCTAGCGTGGCGGGGTTCATGCCTTCGAGATCGTGCGACATTACCGCGATATCGGCCATCATGCCGGGCCTCAGGATGCCCTTGCGGTGCGCGTTGAATTCCAGCCAGGCGTTGTCGGCGGTGTAGCTTTGAAGCGTCTCGATGAGGCCTTGGCTCTGGTCGCGCCAGCGCGGGCCGAGATCGACGGGGGCGACGGCGGCCTTGACGCTTGGCATGACCTCGACGCCGATCACCGGCCAGTCGGTGGAAAAGCACAGCCGCGGGGCATGCTGGCGCAGGTCGCGCCAGGCGAAGGCCAGCGGGATCTGTTCGGTGTGCAGCGGGTCCGACATGCCCCCCGCCGGGAAGATGCCCTCGAAGGGCGCGTGGCCGGGCTGCATCGAGGCCACCACGCCGAGCGTGCCGAAGCGCGGCAGGTCGTCGGGATGCAGCACCTCGATATGCTCAATCCGGTGGCGGGCGTCGCGCTTGCCGTTTGTGCGCTGCGCCGCCTCGTAGCCATCCAGCGTGCGGCGGATCGCCAGATCGCCGATCGCATGCGTGGCGATCTGGAACCCCATGGCGTCGGCGCGGATGCAGGCGGCGTTGAAATGATCGGGGTCGAACACCGCGTCGCCGAAATGATCGGTGCCGGGATAGGGCCGCAGCATCAGCGCGGTGCGGCTTTCGGTGACGCCGTTCAT
The DNA here is from genome assembly GCF_037083785.1 of Roseovarius sp. D22-M7. NCBI lineage: Bacteria > Pseudomonadati > Pseudomonadota > Alphaproteobacteria > Rhodobacterales > Roseobacteraceae > Roseovarius > Roseovarius sp. D22-M7. Next base: position 95,848 of record NZ_JBAPKY010000005.1, on the reverse strand, counting down.
GAACATCTTGACCCGGTGGCACCAGAGCATGTCGGTATCGAACCGGCGCCGCATCTCGGCGGCCTCGTCGAAGCGGTCCAGGGAGTCGAAGCTCTTGTAATGAAAGGGCACCTCGGTGCGGCAGAGAAGCGTGCCCTCGGCCTCCATTTCCGACAGCAGTTCCAACTGGTAGAAATTGCCGTCCATGTTGTGCAGCCCGGTGATGCCGTGGCTGGCGCAGTGTTTCATGCCGCGCGCGATCGCCGCCTTGTCGCGGGCGCGTTCGGCCGGTGTCGCGGGCGGGTCGGGATCGGCGCCGGTGATCAGCCCCATCATGTCGCGCCCGGCATGGCGGGTCAGGCGCAGGACGGGGGCGTAGGCCGAGGGTTCGCGCAACTCACCCGTGGCGAGAACGTCTGCGCCCATGACGATCTTCGCGCCGGTATCCACCGTGCCGCCCTGCAGCACGCCCGCTGCGTCGAGCGCGCTGGTGTTGGCCCAGATCGTGTGGTGATCGGGGGCGAACATGGCGAAGGGGCGGTCGGTCAGCACCCGGTCGAGATCGTGCCGGGTGGTGTGCCGGCCCGCGCCGAGGATCGCGTAATCGGCCTGCACCGCGAAGACGACCCGGTCGTCGGGGCAGTCTGAGGCCCAGTCGCGGACATGTCTGGTCAGCACGTCCTCGCCGGTCACGCCGTAGAGGTCGAGATATCCCAGTTCCACCGAGCCGCCGAAAAGATGCACATGGCTGTCGATGAAGCCCGGCAGCACCGTGGCGCCACCCGCGTCGACCACCCGCGTGCCCGGACCGGCCAGCGCCCGGATCTCGAACGTGGTGCCGACCGCGGCGATCAGCCCGCCGGCGATCGCCAGCGCCTCGGCCCGCGGACGGTCGGCATCGAAAGTGACGAGGCGGCCGTTGAGGATCACTGTCTCGGGCGGCTGGATCATGCGGGCCTCATCTGCGGGGTCGGCAAGGGGTCCTCGCGGCCCGCGCGCAAGGCGGGGCCGCAAGCGGCGCGATCATTTCTGGATTTCGGTCCAGATCGCGCTGTAGATCGTCTGCACCTCGGGCGGGCAGGTTTTCGACAGGTACCCCGCATCGGCGAGTTCGTCGGGGATGATCACCTCGGGGGCCTTGACCATGACCTCGTCCATGTATGGCTCGGACCCGTCGATGCCGTTGGCGTAGCGCGCGAAGTTCGACAGCATCGCGGCGTTCTCGGGCTCCATGATGAAGTTGAGGAAGGCGCTGGCGTTCTCGACATTCTCGGCATCGGCGAGGATCGCGGCGTTGTCCATCCAGATCGGGAAGCCCTCCGGCGGGTAGCCGAACTCGATATCCTCGTTCTGCAGCCGCGAGCGCAGCGAGGCGCCGTTCCAGTTCACGCCGGCGGCGAGATCGCCCTTGGCGAATTTCCCGATATTGCCGTAGGCCATCGACAGCCAGTGCTCCTTGGCCTCGACCATCTTGTCGCGGACCTTTTCCAGCAGTTCCTTGTCGCCGGTGCATTGCTGCCGCCCATGTACTGGATCGCCATGCCCATGACGTCGTTCATCTCGGGCACCACGTTGATCTTGCCTTCAGCGACTCGGGCGGGTCGAAGATCACCGCGGCGGTGTGGATGTCGCCGTCATAGACCGCCGTGTCGACGGTCACGCCCACGGTGCCCCATTGCCACGGCACGGTATATTCGCGGCCCGGATCGAATTCCACATCCACCCAGCGGTCCGACATGTTCCCGAAATTCTCCATCTCGTTGGAGTTGGATTTCAGCAGCAGGCCCTCGCCGACGAAGATCGGGACATAGGTGCCCGAGGGCACCACGATGTCGAAGCCGTGCCTGCCGGCCTTGATCTTGGCCAGCGCGGTGTCGTTGCTGTCGTAGTCGGTGATCGTGACGTCGATGAAGGTCTCTGCCTCGAATTTCTCGATCATCTCGGGGCTGGTGTAGTTGCCCCAGTTGTAGATGTTGAGCTCGCCCTCGGCGAGCGCGGCGGTGCCGGCGACAGCCAGCACGGCGGTGGTGGCGCATAGATGTCTCATGGTGGATCCTCCTGTTGGGGTTGGTTTATTGTCGTTTTGCGGCTCAGCAGGAAAAAGCCCGTCACCAGAATGACGGACACCGCGAGAAGTGCGGTGGAAATCGCGTTGATCTCGGGGGTGATGACGCGGCGCAACTGCCCCAGCATGTAGGTGGGCAGGGTATCCTGCCCGGCGGACTTGACGAATTCGGTGATTACCACGTCATCCAGCGAAATGACGAAGGCCAGCATCGCGCCCGCGAGGATGCCGGGGAAAAGCTGCGGCAGTGTGATGCGCCGGAAGATCTGGAAGGGCGTGCCGTAGAGATCGGAGGCGGCCTGTTCGAGGCTGAGATCCATCCCCTGAAGCCGCGCGCGGATCGGCATGTAGGCGAAGGGCAGGCAGAACGCCGCATGCGCCACGATCAGGTAGCCAAGCCCGGTATCGCCGGTCCAGACCCTGATCATCGCGAAGAAGATCAGCAGCGCCACGGCGGTCACGATTTCCGGCACCAACAGCGGCTGGTTGATCAGCGCGAAGGCCAGCGTCTGGCCGCGCCACGGGGTCGTGAGGGTGGTGACCACTGCGGCCAGCACCACCGCGGTGGTCGCCAGCGCCGAGGCCGAGACGGCGACGACCAGCGAGCGCATGGTCGCCGCCTGCACCTTTTCATTGTCCCAGGCCGAGACGTACCAGCGCCACGAGACGCCTTCCCAGATGGCGATCGAGCTGCCGGCGTTGAACGAGTAGATCACCAGCAGGATGATCGGCAGGTAGAGCACTATGAAGCAAAAGATCGCCACCGTGGTGAAGCCGGGCTGCCGGCGGACGTCGAAGCCGTGCCTAGACATTGCGTTCCCCCTCGCGCCCGATGGCGCGCACGTAGAAGACCAGCGCCACCGACACCAGCAACAGCAGCGTCAGCGACAGCGCCGCCCTTAGCGGCCAGTTGCGCAATTGCCCGAATTGAAGCTCGATCAGGTTGCCGAGCATTAGCTGCTTGCCCCCGCCCAGCACCCTAGGGGTGACATAGGCCCCGAGGCACGGCACGAAGACGAGGATCGAGCCCGCGACCACGCCGGGCTTGACCAGCGGGAAGATCACCTTGCGCAGCACCTCTAGAGCGTGTCGCCGCGACAGCATCGCGCCCTCGGGGGATTCCAGCGTGGCGTGTTCGGGGCGCACCGCCATGGTCACCGACCCGCCCGCCGCCTGCATGTTTTGGGCTGCGCGGGCCTCGACCTCGGCCCCCGAGGCCAGCCGAACCCGCGCCGCATCGCCGGTGGTGTCCAGCAGATCGACGGGCAGGAAGTTGGTGTCGCCGATGAAATCCGCCACGACGCGTTCGGCGGGATGGATGTAGATGTCGCGCGGGCTGCCGATCTGGCGGATCTGGCCCGCGTTCATACCGCGACGCGGTCGGACATGGTCAGCGCCTCGTCCTGGTCATGGGTGACGAAGATGAAGGTGATCCCGGTCTCGTTCTGAAGGCGCTTGAGTTCGAGTTGCATGTCCTTGCGCAGCTTGAAGTCGAGCGCCGAGAGCGGCTCGTGCAACAGCAGCACCTTGGGGCGTGGCGCTGGCGCGCGCGCCAGTGCCACGCGCTGTTGCTGGCCGCCCGAGATCTGGTCGGTCTTGCGATCGGCCATCTCGGTCATGCGCACGAGGGTCAGCATCTCGTCGACGGTGTCGGTCACCTCGCGCTTGGGCTTGCGCAACATTTCCAGCCCGAAGGCGATGTTCTACGCGACCGTCATGTGCGGGAAAAGCGCGTAGGACTGGAACACGGTGTTGACGGGGCGTTCGTAAGGCGGACGGGTCAGAAGATCCTCGCCGTCGAGCGCGACCTTGCCGCGGCTGGGGTCGATGAAGCCGGCGATGACGCGCAGAAGCGTGGTCCTGCCGCAGCCCCGAGAAGGGTGAAGAACTCGTTGGAGCTGATCGTGACCGACACGTCGTCGCGGGCGGTGAACCCCTCGGGCCCGGTGCCGAATATCTTGGTGACGTTCTCGATCTCGATCATCTGCGCTGCGAACCTTTCCGGGTTTCTGGTTGACGGTCAGCAAAGATGGCGGGCCGGGGAATGTCAAGCCGCCCGCACGGGCGGTGCGGGGCAAAGGGATTCAGAAGCCGCTGGCGCCGGGCAGCCAGGTCGACAGGACCGGCACGAAGGTGATCAGCGCCAGCGCCGCGAGAAGTGCCACGAAGAAGGGCGGCATCTCGCGGATGAGGATCGTGGGCTTCAGCCGGACGGTCGAGGAGACGACGAAGATCAGGCTGCCCACGGGCGGCGTGGTCAGACCGAGCGTGAGGTTGACGATCACCACGATGGCGAAATGGTTGGGGTCGATGCCGAGCGCGAAACTGATCGGCGCGAGGATCGGCACGAGGATCATCACCCCCGGCAGCGGGTCCATGAAGAGGCCGAAGGCGAGCAGCAGCGCGTTGACGCAAAGCAGGAACATCAGCGGCGACAGGTCCCAGGCGATGATCGTCTGGGCCAGGTATTGCGGGATACTTTCGATGATCAGGATCCAGGCAAAGGCCCGTGCCGCCCCGAGGATCAGCAGCACCGCGCCCGAGGTCAGCGCCGCGCGCAGGATGATGTCGGGCAGGTCGCGCAGGTGCAGCGAGCGGTAGACGAACATGCCCACCAGAAGGGCGTAGAACACCGCGATCACCGACGCCTCGGTGGGCGTGAATACCCCGAAGCGGATGCCGCCGACGATCAGCAGCACCAGAAACAGCGCCGGCAGCGCGTAGACGGCGATGCGCACGATCTCGCGCAGCGGCGGCATCGGCGCGCCCGACGCGTAGCCGCGCAGGTGGCTGACGCGCGCATTCGCCACCAGCACCAGCGCGGTGATCACCAGCCCCGGCAGCACGCCCGCCATGAAGAGCGAGCCGACCGAGACGTTCTGGTCCTGCATGGCGTAGATGATCATGGTGATCGACGGCGGGATGATCGGCCCGACGACGGAACTGGCGATGGTCAGCGCACCGGCATAGGCGCGGTCGTAGCCGCCTTTTTCCATCATGCGGATCATCATCGTGCCGGGGCCCGCGGCATCGGCCAGTGCGCTGCCGGAAATGCCGGCGAACATCGCGGAACTGACGACATTGGCATGCCCGAGCCCGCCGCGCAGGTGTCCCACCAGCGATTGCGCGAGCCGCAGGATCGCCAGCGTCACCGCACCGCCGGTCATGATCTCGGCGGCGAGGATGAAGAACGGCACGGCCAGCAGCGGAAAGCTGTCGAGGCCCGCGAACATCTCCTTGACCACGACGATATGCGGATAGGTCGACCCGAAGCTGAGCGCGGCGAAGACCGCGATCGCCATGGCGAAGGCCACCGGCAGGCCGAGCGCCAGCAGCAGGAAAAGCGCCGGGAAGAGGATCTCAGCCATCGGGGGCATCCGTCCGGGCGGCGGGCGCGGCATCCTCAGGGTCAACCCCGCGATAGGTGCCCGCGGTGATGAAGTCCCGCGCGATGATCAGCAGGTGAACGATCAAGAGGCCAAAGCCCGCGGGCATCGCGGCGTAGACGTAAGAGAAGGGGATGCGCAGCGCGGGGCTGAGCTGGAACTGCATGCGCTGCGCGTATTGCAGCCCGACATGCACCATGAACCCGAAGAACACCAGCAACCCCGCGACCAGCGCCGCGCGCAGGATCCGCTGACCCATATCGGGCAGCGCGTCCTGCAGCCGGGTGATCGCCACGTGACCGCCCCGGCGTAGGATCAGCCCCGCCCCGGTGAAGGTCAGCCAGATCATCAGGTAGCGGGCGGCCTCGTCGGCCCAGGCGAAGGAATGCCCGGTCAGGTAGCGCGAGCCGATATTGGCGCCGACGACGAGCGTCATGGCCGACAGCATCGCGATCAGGGCCCAGGCGTTCAGGGCGACGAAGAGGCGTTCGAGACGGTTCACGGCAGCGCGCCCCCGGCAAGCGTGCCGGCGTCCCGTGGGGGGCGCCGGCGATCAGATGTCACTCGAACGTCACGATCGAGTCGACGAGGTCGCGACCGTAGGTGTCGTAATAATCGTCATAGGCCGACGAGATCGACTCCTGGAAGCGGGCCTTTTCCGCGTTCGACAGCGCGTTGACGGTCATGCCGCGCTCTTTCAGCGTCTCCACGCCGTTCGTCTCGACATCGTCGATATAGCCGCGCATCGCCGTCACGGCCTCGGCGGCGGCTTTTCCAAAGGCCGCCTTTTGGCTGTCGTCGAGCCCGTCCCAGAACGACCGCGACACCAGCAGCATCGCCGGGGAATAGACGTGGCCCGACAGCGTCAGGTAGTCCTGCACCTCGTCGAGCCTGACCGAGACGATCACCGAAAGCGGGTTTTCCTGCCCGTCGATCACGCCCTGCTGCAGCGCCGAGATCACCTCGGGCCAGGCCATCGGGGTGGGGGCCGCCCCCATGGCGTTGAACGCCTTGAGATGCACGGGGTTCTCCATCGTGCGGATCTTCAAACCCTCGACATCGGCCGGCGTCTCGATCGGGTTGCGGTTGTTGGTGATGTGGCGAAAGCCCTGCTCGCCCCAGGCCAGACCGTGCAGGCCGACATCGTGGAACTTCGCGAGGATCTCCTGCCCGATGGGCCCGTCGAGCACGGCGCGGGCGTGATCGAGATCGCGAAAGAGGAACGGGATGTCGAAGACGCCGGTGTCGGGAACGAAATTCGCCAGCGTGCCCGAGGACACGATGGTCGCCTCGACCGTGCCGATCTGGAGCCCCTCGATCACCTCGCGCTCGCCGCCGAGGCCCGAGGACGGGAAGTGGTTGAAGGTGAACTGATCGCCGGTCTCGGTCAGCACGACCTCTTCGAATTTCTGCGCGGCGACGCCGTAATGGCTGTCGGTGGCCAGCGCGTAGGCGATCTTGACCTCGGTCTGCGCGAGCGCCGGCAGGCCCAATGCCGCGAGGGACCCGGCAAAGGCCAGGCGGCTGAAACGAAACGTCATGGATATCCTCCCGTTGAGTGCCCGTCACTGTTACCCAAGCGGGTTTTGCGTGGCAAGCCCGGCCGGGGCGGCCCCGCGCGCGGGCTGCGCCGGGCCTGCGGACCCCCGGTCGCCACGGGGGCTGCCGCCTTATATCCGCGTCGCCGCAACCGGCGGCGTCAGCCGTCGCTTCAACAGCGACTCGCGCCAGCTGATGAAGCTGACCGCGCCCACGATGACCGTCCCGCCGAGGACCACGAAGATGTCGACCCCCTCTCCGAAGATCACCGCGCCGACGATCACCGCCCAGACGAGCTGCAGGAAGGTCACCGGCTGGGTGACCGCCAGCGGGGCGGCGCGGAAGGCCAGCGTCATGGTGTAATGCCCGCCCGTCGCAAGGCAGGCCACGCCGAAGAGAACCGCCAGTTCCCAAGGCGTCGGCGGCACCCAGACCGCCCAGGCCAGCGGCGCCAGCCCGACCGTGACGGTCAGCGACAGCATCGCCACCACCACGCCGGCGGTGACCCGGCCCGAGATCCGCTTGGCCAGCAGGTAAGAGCCGCCGAAGCACACGGCGGTGAACAGCATCGCGACATGCCCCGGGCCCAGTTCCCGGAAGCCCGGGCGCAGGATGATCACCGCGCCGCAGAGCGCCACGATCACCGCGATTACCCGCCGCGCCGCAAGCCGCTCGCCCAGGAACAGCGCGGCCCCGAGCGTGACATAGATCGGCGAGAGGTAGTTCATCGCCGTCACGTCGGCTATGGGGATGCGCGCCATCGCGTAGAACCACAGCGCCACGCCGGCCGTGTGGAAGGCCCCGCGCGCCGCGATCAGGCCCCATGTTCCGCGTTCGGGCCGGAACGCCCACATCGTGCGCAGCAGGGGCAGCACGAAGACCAGCCCCATCGCGTAACGCAGGAAGGCGGCCTGCGGCGCCGGCACCCGGGTGCCCAGATACTTGACCAATGCGGTGACCCCGACGAACAGGATCCCCGTCACCACCATCCAGAAAATGCCCCAGCCGGGATGGGCCGCCGGTTCGGCGTCGATGCCAGTTGCTGCGCTCATGCGGGCATTAGCACATGACGCGCGCGGGCTGTCGAGGCGGGCGGAGCACGGGACATATGTTATTCATGCATGGCGCTGTCCCGCCTGTCGCATGGCTCAGCCACGCAAAAGGCTGGCCGCGATGGCCCACATCACCAGCCCCACCCCAGCGTCGAGGACGCGCCAGCCGGTCGGGCTGCGGAACAGCGGCGCGGCCAGCCGCGCGCCGTAGCCGAGCGCGAAGAAGAACACGAAGCTGGCCGTCACCGCCCCCGCGCCGAAGGCCAGCCGATCGGGATATTGCGCCGAGACCGCGCCCAGCAGGACGACGGTGTCGAGATAGACATGCGGGTTGAGCCATGTCAGCGCGAGGCAGGTCAGCACCGCGCGGCGCAGGCTGCCCGCCCCGGTCCCGGCCTGCAACGCTGCCCCGCCGCGCCACGCGGCAAGAAAGGCGCGCGCGCCGTAGACCGCGAGGAAAGCGGCGCCGCCATAGCGCATGATCCGTTCGAGCCCCGGCACGGCCTCGGCCAACGCGCCGAACCCGGCGACGCCGACGCTGACCAGAACGGCATCCGACAGCGCGCATACCAGCACCACCGCCAGCAGATGCTCGCGCCGCAGCCCCTGCCGCAGCACGAACGCATTCTGCGCCCCGATAGCGAGGATCAACCCCAGCCCGAGCGCGAAGCCGGCGAATGCGGATTGCATAGCACATCTCCCTTCTGGTGCTGGTTACTGGATCGCATAGAGTCGGATGAGACCGACATTCGTATCCATCATTACCGGGGTGGATGCCAACTTTTACAAAGGGGTAGCATTACAAGCGAAGGAGTGACGGGGCAGGGTTAATGATTGGCATCCAACCTGTCCCAAACCGCGCGATTGTCATGCTTCAAGTATCCGTTCCGGATCACCTGTGCGGAGCAACTCGCTAGGGCGAAGTGGTGCTGGCGCAGTCGCGAGCACGCTGGTACCATATTCCAATGTGCGCGAAATGTTCATACTCCGAAGGTGATCTTAAAAGGTGCGAAACCACCGATGGTGACCGTTTGGAAACATTGGTCAGTTTCCTAGTGCAAACCAGAAGAGAGATCATCGCAGACAAGGCAAGTCTTGACCGGATGTTCATTGCAAAGGCGATCGTAGTTGCATCCGTTGTAGCGTCTGCGACGACGGATCTGCTCGACGCAATGATCGCAGTATCGCCGCTCCTCGTGATGATCTTGGATTTTGTGTACAAGAAACGCCTGAACGAGATTTTCGCGCGATGGAAGCATCTCAAAAATGCGGTGACCCCGCGGATAGAGACGCTTGCGCAGATCAGAGCAATTCCGGGCGTGTCGAAACCCGAGCTTTATTTCAAAGAACAAACCAACGTTTATTTCGAAGAAGATGTTATCGACCGCTGGGACGATATCCTGGCGGAAGAGCGCGCTTCGAAATCGAACTTCCTTATGTTCATGCTGTTCGCGTCGACATGGGGGTTCATGAACTTCATGAAAACTGATCTGGCGTGGGTATCCAGGTGCGATCTGGCCATAGGAACCATCATTTATTGCCTGATTATTGTCTTGATTTACGTCATTTATTTTCGATCATTAGAAAAATTTAAGGATACTTACTATCCTTTGCGCTTGGCGTTAGGATTGGGCGCCGGCGCGCTGTTAACTGTCCTCTACATTTGGGACTTCATCGGCCCGGACCTACTGAATTCCCCATGCTAGGACCACTCACCGCGCGAACTTTTTGTGCTTCACCCGCTTGGGCTCCAGCGCGTCGGCGCCGAGGCGGCGTTTCTTGTCTTCCTCGTAATCCGAGAATGCGCCCTCGAACCATTCGACATGCGCCTCGCCCTCGAAGGCGAGGATATGCGTGCAGATCCGGTCGAGGAAGAAACGGTCGTGCGAAATGACCACCGCGCAGCCGGCGAAATCGACCAGCGCGTCCTCGAGCGCGCGCAGCGTCTCGACGTCGAGATCGTTGGTCGGCTCGTCGAGCAGAAGGACGTTGCCGCCCTCTTTCAGCAGCCGCGCCATGTGCACGCGGTTGCGCTCGCCCCCCGACAGAAGCGAGACCTTCTTCTGCTGGTCGCCGCCCTTGAAGTTGAAGGACGAACAATAGGCGCGGGCGTTCACCTCGGCATCGCCCAGCTTGATGATGTCCTTGCCGTCGGCGATCGCCTCCCAGACATTCTCGTCGGGTTTGAGATCGTCGCGCGACTGGTCGACATAGGACATCTGCACGGTGTCGCCGTATTCGATGGTGCCTTCGTCGGGGTCCTCGTGGCCGGTCAGCATCTTGAACAGCGTCGACTTGCCGGCGCCGTTGGGGCCGATCACCCCGACGATGCCGCCGGGCGGCAGCGCAAAGCTGAGATCCTCGATCAGCAGCACGTCGCCCATGTGCTTTTTCAGCCCCTCGACCTCGATCACCTTCGACCCCAGACGCGGGCCGTTGGGGATGACGATCTGGGCGCGCGACAGCTTCTCGCGCTCGGACTGGTTGGCAAGCTCGTTATAGGCGTTGATCCGGGCCTTCTGCTTGGCCTGCCGCGCCTTCTGCCCCTGCCGCATCCATTCAAGCTCTCGTTGCAGGGTCTTCTGCTTGGACTTGTCTTCCTTCGCCTCGCGCTCCAGCCGCTTGGCCTTCTGTTCCAGCCAGCTGGAATAGTTGCCCTCGTAGGGGATGCCGCGCCCGCGGTCGAGTTCAAGGATCCAGCCGGTGATGTTGTCGAGGAAATAGCGATCGTGGGTGACGATCAGGATCGTGCCCTTGTAGTCGATGAGATGCTGCTGCAGCCACGCGATGGTCTCGGCGTCGAGATGGTTGGTCGGCTCGTCCAGCAGCAGCATGTCGGGGGCCTCGAGCAGCAGCTTGCAGAGCGCGACGCGGCGTTTCTCACCGCCCGACAGCTTGGTCACGTCGGCATCGTCGGGCGGGCAGCGCAGCGCCTCGAGCGCGACGTCGATCTGGCTGTCGAGATCCCACAGGTTGTTGCTGTCGATCTCGTCCTGCAGCGCCGCCATCTCGTCGGCGGTCTCGTCGGAATAGTTCATCGCCAGTTCGTTGAACCGCTCCAGCTTGGCCTGCTTCTGCGCCACGCCAAGCATCACGTTGTCGCGCACGCTGAGGCTTTCATCAAGCTGCGGTTCCTGCGGCAGGTAGCCGACGCGCGCGCCCTCGGCGCGCCACGCCTCGCCGGTGAAGTCGGTGTCGAGACCGGCCATGATCCGCATCAGCGTGGACTTGCCCGAGCCGTTCACGCCCACCACGCCGATCTTGACGCCGGGCAGGAAGTTCAGGTGTATGTCCTCGAAGCACTTCTTGCCGCCCGGATAGGTCTTGGAGACCCCCTGCATGTGATAGACATATTGATAGGCTGCCATGGCGCGTCTTTCTTTCCCGATGAAATCCCGATCATCAGGCATGTAACCGTCCCGCGGGACTATTTCAAACGGGCAATCGCGCTTTCGCCGTCGGGTGCGAAGACCCGGGCTCGGGGCGGGGATGCAAGCCTGCCTCAGCGCCCCTCGAACCGCGGCGTTCGTTTTTCGAGGAACGCCACGACGCCTTCCTTGAAATCGCGGCTTTCCCCGCATTCGCCCTGCAGCTGCGCCTCGAGGTCGAGCTGGTCGTCGAGCGTGTTGGTCCAGCTGGCGCGGATCGCCTGTTTGGCGGCGCGGTAGGTCTGCGTCGGCCCCTTGGCAAGCTGTGCGGCGCGCGCCTGCCAATGCGCCTCGAACCCCTCGTCGCTGACCGCCTCCCAGATCATGCCCCAGTCGCTGGCCTGCCGGGCGCTGATCGGCTCGGCGAAGAGTGCTGCGCCCATAGCCTTGGCCATGCCCATCTGGCGCGGCAGCATCCATGTGCCGCCGGCATCGGGGATCAGGCCGATCCGCGCGAAGGCCTGCAGGAAATAGGCGCTTTCGGTGGCGATCACCACGTCGGCGGCCAGCGCGAGGTTGGCGCCCGCCCCCGCCGCGGCGCCGTTGACGGCACTGACCGTCGGCACCGGGCAGTCGATGATCGACCGCAGCATCGGCACGTATTCCTCGCGCAGGACGCGTTCCAGATCGAGCGTCGCGGCATCGCCGCCATCGCCGAGATCCTGACCCGAACAGAACGCGCCACCCTGCCCTGTCAGCACCACCACCCGCGTCTCGCGGCCCGCGCAGGTCACGGCATCGATGATTTCGGCGCGCATCTGGCTGTTGAGCGCATTGCGCCGCTCGGGCCGGTTGAGGCAGACAAGCCCGACCTCGTCGACGAGGTCGAGGGTGATGGTGTCATACTCGGTCACCGGCGCAGCCTCCTGTTGGGTGTCGCGTCATGGCGCCCGCACGCCTGCCTTCAGTCCTTCAGGATGGCGCGCAGGCGGTCCTGCTCGGCCTCGCTCAGCCGGGTGACCGCGTCCTCGGGGGTTCGCGACCGGCCCCGCAGGTACAGCCCCGCCATCAGCAGACCGGCCCCCAGCATGATCGGCCCGGCCAGCCACAAAAGCATGTTGGACCCGCCGGTGCGCGGCTTCAGCAGCACGTATTCGCCGTAGCGATCGGTGATGAAATCGACCACCTCGGCATCGCTGTCGCCGGCCACCAGACGCTCGCGCACCAGCAGGCGCATGTCGCTGGCGAGATCGGCGTTGGATTCGTCGATGCTCTCGTTGCGGCAGACAAGGCAGCGCAGACCCTCGGAGATCTCGCGCGCGCGCTCTTCCAGCGCGGGATCGTCGAGCATCTCGTCGGGCTGGACCGCGAAAACCGGCCCGGCCAGAAGGCACAGGATCACGGCAAGGCGCTTCATTCGGCCGGCACCCCCTGCGCGTCGGGGGCCTGCGGCGACTTGCGCGCCCCGGCGGCGACGCGGTAGCGCCGGTCGCTCAGCGAGACGAGCCCGCCAAGCGCCATCAGGATGGTCCCGCCCCAGATCCAGTTCGCCAGCGGCTTGTAATAGCTGCGCACCGCCCAGCCGCCGCCATCCTGCGGGTCGCCGATCACCACGTAGATGTCGCGCAGGACACCGTTGTCGAGCGCCGCCTCGGTGGTGGGCATCTGCGCCACGGGATAGTTGCGCTTTTCGGGCTGCATGGTGCCGATCACGGTCCCGTCCTGGCTGAGGGTGAAATCGGCCACCGTGGCCATGTAGTTCGGTCCCTCTTCGCGGCGCACATCGTCAAGCCGCAATGTGTAGCCCGCGATGTCCAGACTTTCGCCGGTCTGCAACACGCGGATATCCTCGGCCTCCCATGCGGTCATCGCGGCGATCCCGGCGATGGTGACGCCCAGACCGCCATGCGCCAGCGCCTTGCCCCAGTCGGCGCGCGGCAGACGGGCCAGACGGGCGATGCGGCCCGATCCGCGCCCGGTGCGCGACCACAGATCGACCAGCGCGCCGCCGATCAGCCACGCGCCGAGGAACAGCCCCACCGGACCGACCGCCGAGCGCCCGGTCTGGATCGCCCAGCCCAGCGCGCCGACGGCCACCGCGAGCACGAAGACCGGCGCCAGCTTGCGCAGCACGGGCGCGATCTTGGCGCGCTTCCACGGCATCATCGCGCCGATGGGCAGGGCCAGGCCCAGCAGCACCATGAACGGCGTGAAGGCGGCATCGAAGAACGGCGCGCCGACGGTCAGCTTGCGGTCAAAGACCATCTCGGCCACCAGCGGCCAGATCGTGCCGATGAAGACCACGAAACACGACACCGCCAGCAGGATGTTGTTGAGCACCAGCGCCGATTCGCGGCTGACCGTACCAAACACGCCGCGCGCCTGCATGACGGGCGCCCGCACTGCGAAAAGCGTCAGCGCGCCGATCATGAACACCGCAAGGATGCCCAGCAGGAACACCCCGCGTTCGGGATCGGTCGCGAAGGCGTGCACGCTGGTCAGCACGCCTGACCGGGTGATGAATGCGCCGACCATCGAGAACCCGAAGGCGATGATCGCCAGCAGGATGGTCCAGCTTTTGAGGGATTCGCGTTTTTCCACGACGATGGCGGAATGCAGCAGCGCCGCGGCGATCAGCCAGGGCATGAAGCTGGCATTCTCCACCGGATCCCAGAACCAGAACCCGCCCCAGCCCAGCTCGTAATAGGCCCACCAGGATCCAAGGCCGATGCCGACGGTCAGGAACATCCACGCCGCCAGCGTGTAGGGCCGCACCCAACGGCCCCAGGCTGCGTCGACGCGGCCCTCGATCAACGCCGCCACGGCAAACGAGAACGTCATCGAAAGCCCGACATAGCCGAGATAGAGAAACGGCGGGTGAAAGGCGAGGCCGGGATCCTGCAGCAGCGGGTTCAGATCCTGCCCGTCGAAGGGCGGCTGCGCCATGCGCAGGAACGGGTTCGAGGTGAAGAGGATGAAGGCGAAGAACGCCACCCCGATCATCGCCTGCACGCTCAGCACCCGGGCGCGCAGCGACGGCGGCAGGTTCGCGCCGAACCATGCCACCGCCCCGCCAAAGAGCGTGACGATCAGCACCCAGAGCAGCATGGAGCCCTCATGATTGCCCCAAACGCCGGTGATCTTGTACAGAAGCGGCTTGTCGGTATGGCTGTTGAGCGTCACCAGCCGCAGCGAGAAATCCGAGGTCACGAAGGCCCATGTCAGCGCCAGGAACGCGACCGCGGTCAGCAGGAATTGCAGCGTCGCCGCCGGTTCCGCCACCGCCATCCAGCCGGGCCATCGTTTGTAGGCGCCGACAAGCGGGATGATCGCCTGCGCCGCGGCGGTCAGGAAGGCAAGGATGAGGGCGAAGTGACCGAGCTCTGTAACCATGTCCGAGACATAGCGCAGGTCCCCGCCCGCGCCAATACCAAACGACGCGGGCGACGGGTCATCGCGGCCTCACGAAAGGGTCACGATGTCGCGGTTGTCCGCCGCCAGTCGCGCAGCGCGGGATTGTCGTCCGGCCGGGTCGCGGCCAGTGTCAGCCCGGCATCGGTGTCGGTCGCGGCGGCGCCGGGGCTGTCGGCGCGCAGGGCGCGCAGTTTCGCCACGCCCTCCATCACCTGCGGCACCCTCGACAGCGTCGTCGCGATGGAGCGCTGGAACTCCTGCCCCTTCACCTGGTAACGCGCGCCGAAATAGAAGCTGACGATCGCCCCCAGAAGCCACCACAGCGGCTCTGGCACCAGCGCCAGCCCCGCCATGCGCTCGCCGAACCACAGCGGGTCGATCATCGCGGCCACGAACAGTCCCAGCGTCCCAAGCGCCATCGCCGGGCGCGGGACCCGGTTGAGCCCGTCGATGAACCGGTCGAACCAGCCGCGATTCGTCTGCCCGAACTCGGTGGACATCTGCTCTAGGGCGGCGCGCTGCGCCTCGACCCCGCGCTGGTCGGCGGCCTCGGCATTGACACGAAAGACCTCGGCCGTCTCGCGGATCACGTTGGTGCCGCCGCCGAACAGCGCGCGCAGAATGTCGCCTACCATGTCGAGACCCTCTCGTTGAACGCCTGCTGGTCCAGGTGGTACCTTCGCGAGATGAATTCCTCGGCGCGCCGGATCCAGCCGCCCTTGCCGCCCGCGCGGCTGCGGGCGAACTTGCGGCTGGCGGGCCGCGCATCGGCCAGTGCGAAATAGTAGTTGCGCCGCGCGATTCCGTAGGCGTCGGCGATATGATCGGGCCCCTTGGCAGCCGCGCGCGCCGCGGCCGCCGCGGTCTGCGGCCCGATCACGCCATCGACGCCCACGTTTTCGCCCATGTCGCGCAAGAGCCGCTGCAGGATCTTCACCGCGTTGGCGCCGGCATTCACGTACATGTCGAAGACGCTCGGGCGCAGCATGTCGGGCAGCCGTGCGATGCCGGGGCGGTCGTGGTAATGCTCGATGAAGATGCGTACTGCATCCGCGCGGCTCAGCGCGCGGACATCGTCCACGTCGACATCGCCGTCGCGATCGACATCCAGCCCCAGCCGGCGCATCGTGTGAATGGTCACGCCATGATTCGTCGCGCCGCCGGGATCGTCGGGGTCATCGACGAACCCGCCCTCACGCGCCACGATCTCTTCCGCGATCTGCCTGACATCCCGCATCTTTCGTCCCGCCATGCCGTTGAGCCATGCGGGCAGACTGGGCGGATTGCGGTTAACGAACTCCTGCCACGGCGTGCGGGGCCACTTGCGCGTCACTCGCGATGGTCACGACTTCCTGTTGGGTGGACTGGCCGGGGATCCCGACGGCGCAGCCCTAGCTGCCGCCCGATCCCTGGAAGACGCCCTGTTCCTTCAGCGCGTCGGCCACTTCCTTGGGCATGTAGGTCTCGTCATGCTTGGCGAGGATCTCTGTCGCCTCGAATACGCCGTCGCGGTAGCGGCCGGTGCCGACCATGCCCTGGTTTTCCTCGAAAAGGTCGGGCAGCACGCCGCGATAGGTCACCGCCACCACGGCGCCGCCATCGGTCACGTTGAAGCGGATCACCTCGCCCTGGCCGCGCTTCAGGCTGCCTTCCTCGACCAGCCCGCCGATGCGGAACACCTCCGAGGGCTTCGGCGGTTCGGCCACGACCTGGCTGGGGGAGCGGAAGAAGTTGATCCCGTCGCGCATGCCGTAACCGACCAGCGCGGTGGCGAGGACCAGCGCCACAGCGGCGATCGCCACCACCTGCACGCGCCGGGACTTCTTCAGGGATCTCATGGGACGCGCTCTTCTCTGTGGTAAAGATGTTTCTCTACGGAAAGACAGGGGCCAGCATCAGCCCCGTCACCTCCGGTAAAGATAACATCAGGTTGGCGTTTTGCAACGCCTGACCGCTGCTGCCCTTGGTCAGATTGTCGAGCGCCGCGACGACGATCGCGCGCCCCGCGCGGCGGTCGGCGACCACGCCGAGATGGCAGAAATTGCTGCCCCGGACATGCCGCGTGCTGGGCGCCTCGCCGAAGGGCAGGACCTCGATGAACGGTTCGTCCGCATAGGCGTCGGCCAGCGTGGCATGCACCGCGCCCGCGTCGCCGTGCACATAGCCGGTGGCGAGGATTCCGCGATTGGCGGGCACCAGGTGCGGGGTGAACTGGATCTCGACCGGGCGCCCGGCAAGCCGCGTGAATTCCTGGTCGAACTCGCCCAGGTGCCGGTGCGTGCCGCCGAGCGCGTAGCCGTGAAAGCCCTCGGACAACTCGGCATGGAGCAGGTTTTCCTTCAGGCTGCGCCCGGCGCCCGAGACGCCGCATTTCAGGTCGAGGATGATCTCGTCGAGGTCGATCACCCCCGCGGCGATCAGCGGCCGCAGCAGGTACTGCCCGGTGGCCGCGTTGCAGCCCGTGCCGGCCACCAGCCGCGCGGCGTGGATCTCCTCGCGGTAGAACTCGGTCAGGCCGTACACCGCCTCGGCCTGCAACTCGGGCGCGGCATGAGCATTGCCGTACCATTTCTCGTAATCAGCGGGATCGCGCAGCCGGAAATCCGCCGACAGGTCCACGATCTTCAGATCGCGCGGCAGGTTTGCTATCACCTGCTGGCTGGTCTTGTGCGGCAGCGCGCAAAAGCACAGGTCGATGCCCGAAAAATCCACCTTGTCGACGGTCACCAGGTCGGGCAGGTCGAGGTGGCGCAGATGCGGAAACACCTGCGCCATGCGCTGCCCGGCCTTGGCATTGGCCGACAGCGCCGCGATCTCCAGATCGGGATGCGTGGCGCTCAGGCGGATCAGCTCTGCCCCGGTATAGCCCGATGCGCCCAGAATGGCGATTTTATGGGTCATGACGCCCCCTCGTGAACCGATCACGCCCCGTCTAGGGGGTTCCGGGGGGCAATGCAACGCGGCCGCGCCTCACACACCCTGAAAGCGGATCTCGCGGCGCAGGAACTGCGTGGCACGGGTCGAGACGCGCGCCGGATCGCCGGTGGTCAGGAACGTCGCCTCGCCGTCGGCGCCGCGCATCCCCGGATGGCGCGTCAGGTAATCGGCAAGGCTGTCGGCCACGAGACGCGGCTGCGAATAGACCGCGACATCCGGCCCGAGCGCGTCGCGGAACACGTCCTCCAGCAGCGGGTAATGCGTGCAGCCCAGCACGGCGGCCTGCGGATGCGGCATCTTGCGCTTCAGCGCGTCAACATGCGACCGCACCAGCGCCTCGGCGAGGATCATGTCGCCTTCCTCGATGGCGTCCACGACCCCGCCGCAGGCCTGCGCCTCGACATCGACACCGATGGCGCGAAAGGCCAGCTCGCGCTGGAAGGCGCGGCTGGCGACGGTGGCCGGGGTGGCGAACAGCGCGACGTTCTTCACCGCCACCTCTCTGGGGGGCGAGTTGTCGCCCCATTGCCGTTCGGTCAACGCCTCGATCAGCGGCACGAACACCCCCAGAACGCGCTTGTCCGCGGGCACCCATCCCTCCTGCATGCGGCGCAGCGCGGCGGCCGAGGCGGTGTTGCAGGCCAGGATCACCAGGTCGCAGCCCGCCTCGAACAGCCGCGCGACCGAGGCCGTGGTCAGATCGTGGATGTCACCCGCGTCGCGCACGCCGTAGGGCGCATGCGCATTGTCGCCCAGGTAGACCAGCGCCAGGTCCGGCAGCCGCGCGTGCACCGCGTCCCGGACCGTCAGCCCGCCCAGCCCGCTGTCGAAGATCCCTACCGCCATGTCGCGCGTCCCGTGCTCGGGGTCAGTCGTATTCGAACCCGATCTCGCCTGCCGCGACCGGGCTTGGCGACAATTCATAGGTCTTCGCGCGCAGGAACGCCATCAGCGATTTCGTGTCTCCGGCATGCTGCGCGAGATGCGCGCGCGGGATCGGATCGCCCACCACCACGCGCACGGAGGTGTCCACGCGCTTGCGGAATTCCTGCATCAGCAGCCCCATGCGCAGGGTGTAATGCAGGTGGCTGGCCAGCTGGAACAGGCGGCTGGTATGGCCGTCGAAATAGACCGGCACCACGGTCGCCTCGCTCTTGGCGATCATCCGGGCGGTGAAGCCGCGCCAGCCGGGATCGAGCGGGCGCGAGAACGGCTTGGCCGAGGTGCTGACCGTGCCGCCGGGAAAGACGCCGATCGCCCCGCCCTGCCCGAGGTAGTCCAGCGAGGCCTTGCGGGTGCCGAGGTTCAGCGCCAGCGCCTCCTTGGTGCCCTCGAAGCTGATCGGCAGGATCACCCGTTCGAGGTCCGCGGCCTTGCGGAACACCTGATGCGCGAGGATGCGGAAATCGCCGCGCGTCCGGCTGAGGATGTGGCCCATCATCAGCCCGTCGAGGATGCCGTAGGGATGGTTGGCGATCAGCACCAGCGGCCCCTCGCGCGGGATATTGTCCAGCGACCCCGCCACGATGTCGAGGCTCAGCCCGTAGCGCTCGACGATCACCTGCCAGAAGTCACGCCCCATGGCGACGTCGCGCTCGTACCCCGCGGCGCGCTTGATCAGTGCGACGCGCCCGGTCAGGTTTTCCATGGTACGGATCATCGCCCGCCCGCCCCGCGTCTGGGCGGAATGGGCATAGGAAAGATCGCGGGCGATATGGCGTTGGTGGTGCATCGGTCGCTCCTCTTTCGGGGGTCGGCCCCCTTGAAGACTACGCGACGCTTTTGCCTCTTTCAGGTGAAGGTTTCGTGACGATTCATTCCGCCGCCTGCGCCAATTCCGGCCCGCCGGCGCGGATTGTCGCCAGCAATTCCTCGCGGCGCTTTTCCGCCTTGGCCGCGGCGGCCTGCTTGACCGGGCCGAAGCCCTTGATGCTCAGCGGCAGCTCGGCCAGGGCGATCACCGCGGCGCGGGTGCCCGGGTCGCATTTCGGCAGCACCTCGGCCATGTCGGCCTCGTATTGCCGGATCAGGTCGCGCTCCATCCTGCGTTCGGCGCTGTACCCGAACGGATCCAGCGGCGTGCCGCGCAACGCCTTCAGCCGCGCCAGCAGGCCGAACCCGCGCAGGATCCATGGCCCGAAGGCGCGCTTTTGCGGGCGGCCGTCGGCGCCGGTCTTCGACAGCGCCGGCGGCGCGAGGTGGAAGGTCATGCGGAAATCGCCGCCGAACTCGGCGCGCGCCTTCTCGGCGGTCTGCAGGTGCAGGCGGGCGACCTCGTATTCGTCCTTGTAGGCCAGCAGCTTGTGATAGCCTTTCGCGACCGCCTCGCGCACGCCCTTGTCCTCGATCCCGTCCAGCATCGCCGTGTAGCGGCGCGCCAGCCGCTTGCCCTGGTAGGCGCGCAGGTAATCGGCGCGGTGGTTGATCCGGTCGTCGAGGGTCTTCGGCTTGGCCACCACTTTGGGCGTCAGCAGCTTTTCCACCTCGGCCGGGTAAAGCGCCGCCCAGCGCCCGACCTCGAACGCGCGCAGGTTGTTGTCCACCGCCGCGCCATTCAGGCGGATCGCCCGGGCGATTGCCTCATGGCTCAGCGGGATCAGCCCGCGCTGCCACGCCGCGCCGAAGATCATCATGTTGGAATAGATCGAATCGCCCATGACCTTGCCCGCGAGATCGGAGGCATCGAAAAGCTGCACGTCGTCGCGCAGCCGTGCCTCCAGCGACAGGCGCAGCCGGTCGGTGGGCAGGCGAAACTCTGCATCGCGGGTGAAATCGCCGGTCATGATCTCGTGGCTGTTGACCACCGCGCCGGTCTTGCCGGCCCGTGTCAGGCCCAGTGTCGCGGACCCGGCACTGACCACCAGATCGCCGCCGATCAGCGCGTCGCATTCGCCTGTAGCGACGCGGATCGCGTTGATGTCGCCGGGATTGTCCGCGATGCGGCAATGGATATGCACCGCGCCGCCCTTCTGGGCCAAACCGGCCATCTCCATCATGCCGGCCCCCTTGCCGTCGATCTGCGCGGCCTGCGCCATCACCGCGCCGATGGTCACCACGCCGGTGCCGCCCACGCCGGTGATGACCACGTTATGCGTGCCGTCGATGGCTGGCAGCGCAGGCATGGGCATCTCTGGCAGGCTCAGATCCGTGGTGCTGTCCTTGCGCGGGGTCGCCCCCTCCAGGGTCACAAACGACGGGCAGAACCCCTTGAGGCAGGAGAAATCCTTGTTGCAGCCCGACTGGTCGATCGCCCGCTTGCGGCCCAGTTCCGTCTCGACCGGGACGATGGCGACGCAATTGGATTGTGCCCCACAATCGCCGCAACCCTCGCAGACATCGGTATTGATGAACACGCGCTTGTCGGGATCGGGGAAGGTGCCGCGCTTGCGGCGGCGGCGCTTTTCGGCCGCACAGGTCTGGATGTATAGCAGCACGCTGACCCCTTCGACCTGCGCCAGCCGTTCCTGCACCTTCGGCAACTCCGCCCGCTCGGCGATCTCGGCATCCGCGGGGAAGGATTTGGGATCGACATCCTCCTTCTCGTCATAGACCACCGCGAGGTGCTTGACGCCCATGGCGCGCAGCTCGGCGGCGATGCGCGGCGCGTCCAGCCCGCCCTCGTTGGCCTGCCCGCCGGTCATCGCGACGGCGTCGTTATAGAGGATCTTGAAGGTGATCGTGGTGTCCTGCGCCAGCGCGGCGCGAATGGCCTGCACCCCGGAATGGTTGTAGGTGCCGTCGCCGAGGTTCTGGAAGACGTGGCCGCGCTTGGAAAACGGCGCCTCGCCGATCCAGTTGGCCCCCTCGCCGCCCATATGGGTGAAACCGGTCGTCTCGCGGTCCATCCACTGCACCATGTAGTGACAGCCGATCCCGGCATAGGCGCGGCTGCCCTCGGGCACCACCGTGGACGTATTGTGCGGGCAGCCGGCGCAGTAATAGGGCAGCCGCTTGGCGATCTCTTCGGCGTTGTCGCCGGCGCGCGCCTCTGACAGCGCGGCCAGCCCGGCCTTCACGCGGTCGGTGCCGCGGCCTTCCTCGATCAGGATGCCGCCCAGCTTTTCGGCGATCCAGATCGGGTCGAGCGCGCCGCGCGTCGGGAACAACTCCTCGCGGTGCATGCCGCCGGCGCCGCCCTTGTACCAGCCATAGACGCGGCGGCCCTGCCGGTCGTCGAAGATCGCCTCCTTGATCTGCACCTCGATCAGCTTGCGCTTTTCCTCGACCACGACGATCAGGTCGAGACCCTCGGCCCAGTCGTGAAAGCCCTTCATGTCCAGCGGGAAGGTCTGCCCGACCTTGTAGGTGGTGATCCCCAGCCGTTCGGCCTCGTCCGCGTCGATGCCCAGAAGCTCCAGCGCGTGCACGAGGTCCAGCCAGTTCTTGCCCGCCGCGACGAAGCCGATGCGCGCGCCGGGCTTGCCCCAGATCCGCTTGTCCATGCCGTTGGCATGGCTGAATTCCTCGGCCGCGAACCGCTTGTAATCGATCATCCGCGCTTCCTGCGCGTGCGGCGTGTCGATCAGCCGGATGTTGAGCCCGCCCTCTGGCATGGGGAATTCGGGACTGACAAGCTGCATCCGGTCGGGACGGCCATCGACCACCGCGGTCGCCTCGACCGTGTCCTTCATCGTCTTGAGGCCCACCCAGACCCCGGCGAACCGGCTGAGCGCATAGCCGTAGATCCCGTAATCGAGGATCTCCTGCACCCCCGCGGGGCTGACCACGGGCATGTAGGCATCCACCAACGCCCATTCGCTTTGATGCAGAACGGTCGAGGATTCGCCGGTGTGGTCGTCGCCCATCGCCATCAGCACGCCGCCATATGGCGAGGTGCCGGCCATGTTGGCATGCCGCATCACGTCGCCCGAGCGGTCCACGCCGGGGCCCTTGCCGTACCACAGTCCGAAGACGCCGTCATACTTGCCCTCGCCGCGCAGTTCCGCCTGCTGGCTGCCCCAGAGGGCGGTCGCCGCGAGATCCTCGTTCAGACCCTCCTCGAACCGCACATTCGCCTCGGCGAGGAACCGCTCGGCCCGGCGCATCTGCATGTCCACCGCCCCCAGCGGCGAGCCGCGATAGCCGGTGACATACCCCGCGGTGGCAAGCCCGGCGGCACGGTCGCGCGCCGCCTGCATAAGCATCAGCCGCACCATGGCCTGCGTGCCGTTCAGAAGAACCGGGGATTTGCCCAGATCGAACCGGTCGTTCAGCGTGATTTCCTGCTTGGTCATGTCGCCCTCCCATGGGTGATCGCCGTGGCGGTATCATACGCCGATAATAGGTCATATTTAGTGACCTACCAAGCGGAAATTCGTCGAAATATCGCGCCCTCGCTATCGCGGCGCCGGAAATCTCTGCTATTTCGTAATTCTTGGCGCGGATTTCAGGAAGTTATGATCATGGACTGGGACAAGCTCAGAATATTTCACGCGGTGGCGGACGCGGGCAGCCTCACTCATGCCGGCGATCACCTGCACCTGTCGCAATCGGCGGTGTCGCGGCAGGTGCGCGCGCTCGAGGAATCGCTCAACGCGACGCTGTTTCACCGCCATGCGCGGGGGCTGATTCTCACCGAACAGGGCGAATTGCTGTTCGACGCCACCCGCGCCATGCTCAAGCGCCTCGATGCCGCGACCGCGCGCATCCGCGACAGCGAGGAAGAGGTGTTCGGCGAATTGCGCGTCACCACCACGACCGGCTTCGGCACGCTGTGGCTCGCGCCGCGCCTGACCAAGCTTTACGATAAGTATCCCGATCTCAAGATCGACCTGATGCTCGAGGAACGCGTGCTCGACCTGCCGATGCGCGAGGCCGACATCGCCATCCGCATGAAGGAACCCAGCCAGGCCGACCTGATCCGCAAGCGCCTGATGAGCGTGCACATGTGCCTTTATGCCACCCGCGCCTACATCACGAAGCACGGCGCGCCAGAGCGCGTCGAGGATCTGCAGAATCACCGGCTTATCTGCCAGAACCCGCGCTCGGCGCAGGTCGGGGCCGCGGCGCTGCTGGTGCGCGAACTGGCGACCAACGACATCTCGTCGCTGCTGACGGTCAACAACTATTTCGGGGTGCTTCAGGGCGTGCTGAACGGGCTGGGCATCGGGGTGCTGCCCGACTACCTGATTCGCGATTTCCCCGAGCTCGAGCGTGTCCTGCCCGAGATCGCCTCGAACGAGGTGCCGGTCTTCCTCGCCTATCCCGAGGAACTGCGGCATTCCAAGCGGATCAGCGCCTTTCGGGATTTCGTCCAGGAAGAGATCATCGCCTATCGTAAAAAGATGAGGGAACAGGCAGTTGGATGATAGTCTCGGCAACTTCTGCGTGTGCCATGCGGCACAAGCATAGCGGCAATGATGCGCCTGCAGCATGTTTTTCCTTGATCGGCCGAATGACACTTTTTAATTCCTGCATATGACGGTGGTTGCCTGACGGGCGATCATCATCATACCTCCCTGTTGGACTTGGCCGGGCATTGCGCCCGGCCTCTTTTTTTTGTGCCGCCCGAATTCCGGGCCGCGCGCCCGGATCCGCGGCACGCCGCGCGCACCCGGACGCCAGCGCATGACCCGACGCATGTGCATTCAAAAATTCACTCAAACCATTGTGATCTATATCATTTCCATCCGAACGACGGTTGAAGAGGCACGAACTGCCGGCCATGTGATGGGGTGAAGGAAGCGCAACGGACGCGCTTTGGACACACACGCAGGCACAGCCTGCAAGACTGGAGGTTGAAATGACAGTACACAAACTCGCACTTACAACGGCATTGGCCAGTGTAACCGCCATCGCGGCACAGGCCGACAAACACGAGACAGAACCCGAACCCGCAACAGCGGACGAAATCGTTCCCGGGGCCGAAGCGGACATGCAAAAGGCCACGGTCAGCGAGGACGGTGACATCACCGCACCCGGGCCCGCGGGCGCCGATAACGAGGAGCCTTGGGAAGTCGACAGGACCGCCGTCGACGAGATCCTCGCCGAGGCCGAGGATGGCGCCACCGTCAGTTCGGTAGATGGCGAAACCATCGGCAAGGTCGTCTCGCACAAGGGCGACCGCGACGGCGAGCATCTCCTCGTTGTCGATGTCAGTGACGAGGCCAACCTCGCAGCCGACCGCATCGCCTTCCGTCTCGCCTCGCTCCAGGTCGAGCGCGTCGGCGGGCTGGAATATGACTACACGCTCGAGCAGCTCCGCGAAGCGGTCGCCGAACGTGTTGCCGCGATGGCCGAGTGACACTGCCTGACTGACACACCTTCGGGGACCAGCGCACGGCCCCCGACGTGACGAACACCCAGCGGCCCCGCGTCAGCGCCGGGCCGCTTTTTGATGCGTGAGGGTCGGATACCCCCGCGCACCGGCGCGCAACGCCCCCCTTCCACCTGCCCCGGCCATGCTTTAAACCCGTTCAGACCCGGAACATCGAAAGAGGCCGTCCATGTCAGAGCCGTCCATCACCTCCGATCTCGTCGCGGCGCACGGCCTCAAGCCGGACGAATATGACCGGATCCTGAAGATCATCGGGCGCGAGCCCACATTCACGGAACTGGGGATCTTCTCGGCGATGTGGAACGAGCATTGCTCCTACAAGTCCTCGAAGAAATGGCTGCGCACGCTGCCCACCACCGGCCCCCAGGTCATCTGCGGCCCCGGCGAGAATGCCGGCATCGTCGATATCGGCGACGGTCAGGCGGTGGTCTTCAAGATGGAAAGCCACAACCACCCGTCGTATATCGAGCCGCGCCAGGGCGCCGGGACCGGCATGGGCGGCATCCTGCGCGATGTCTTCACCATGGGCGCGCGCCCCATCGCGTCGATGAACGCGCTCAGCTTCGGCAGCCCGGACCACCCCAGGACCCGCCAGCTCGTGCATGGCGTGGTCGAGGGGATCGGCAGCTACGGCAACTGCTTCGGGGTGCCCTGCGTCGGCGGCGAGGTGCGCTTCGATCCGGCCTATGACGGCAACTGCCTGGTGAATGCCTTCGCCGCCGGTCTGGTGGACGCCGACAGCATCTTCTACTCGGCAGCCTCGGGCGTCGGCATGCCGGTGGTCTACCTCGGGGCAAAGACCGGGCGCGATGGCGTCGGCGGCGCGACCATGGCCTCGGCCGAATTCGACGACAGTATCGACGAGAAACGCCCCACCGTGCAGGTCGGCGATCCGTTCACCGAAAAGCGACTGATGGAGGCGTGCCTCGAACTGATGGCGACCGGCGCGGTGATCTCGATCCAGGACATGGGGGCGGCGGGGCTGACCTGTTCGGCGGTGGAAATGGGCGACAAGGGCGGGCTCGGCGTCAAGCTGCAGCTTGACGCGGTGCCGCAGCGCGAGGCGGGGATGACCGCCTACGAGATGATGCTCTCGGAATCTCAGGAACGCATGCTGATGGTCCTGCGCCCGGAAAAAGAGGCCGAGGCCCGCGCGGTATTCGAGAAATGGGATCTCGACTTCGCCATCGTCGGCGAGACGCTGGCCGAGGACCGCTTCCTCGTGATGCAGGGCGACACGATCAAGGCCGACCTGCCGCTTGCCCAGCTATCCGGCGCGGCGCCCGAATACGACCGGCCCTTCGACGATCCCGCGCCTGCCGCGGCCTTCGATCCCGACAGCCTGCCGGGCGTCGATCCCATCGACTGCCTGCGCGCGCTGCTGGCCTCGTCCAATTACTGCGCGCGCAACTGGGTGTGGGAACAATACGACACCATGGTGATGGCCGACACCGCCCGCCCGCCGGGCCAGGGCGCCGGCCTCGTGCGCGTCCACGGCACCGAGAAGCTGCTGGCCTTCACGTCGGACGTGACACCGCGCTACGTCGCCGCCAACCCCGAGGAAGGCGGCAAGCAGGCCGTCGCCGAGGCGTATCGCAACCTCTCGGCCCTCGGCGCGGTGCCGCTGGCAGCGACCGACAACCTCAATTTCGGCAATCCCGAAAAGCCCGAGATCATGGGCCAGTTCGTGCACGCCATCCGCGGCATAGCTGCGGCCTGCGAAGCCCTCGACATGCCGATCGTGTCGGGCAACGTCTCGCTCTACAACGAGACCGACGGCACGGCGATCCTGCCCACCCCCACGATCGGCGCGGTCGGGCTGATCCGCGAGCCCGACATGGCGATCACCGGCACCGCGCGCGACGGGCACGTCGCGCTGGTGCTGGGCGAAACGCATGGTCACCTCGGGCAATCCGCGCTGCTGGCCGAGGTGTTCAACCGCGCCGAGGGCGATCCGCCGCCCGTCGATCTCGACGCAGAGAAACGCCACGGCGACTTCATCCGCGCCAATGCCGCCCATATCCGCGCCTGCACCGATCTCGGCGATGGCGGGCTGGCGCTCGCGGCCTTCGAGATGGCCGAGGCCGCGGGCGTCGGCATCCGTCTCGATGCGCGCGACACCGCGACGCTCTTCGGCGAGGATCAGGGCCGCTACCTCATCGCTTGCAATTTCGACTCCGCCGAGGCGCTGATGATCGCGGCGGGACGTGCGCGGGTGCCCTTGCGCACCGTGGGCCGGTTCTGCGGCGACACCGTCCGCATGGGCCGCATCGAGACGCCGCTCGCGGACCTGTCGCAAGTCTTTCGCAGCAGCTTCGGCGCCACCTTCGACTGACCCGCCACGGCCACGCACCCTTGCGCTCGGCGCGTGCAGGTTCTACCTTCCCACCAGTGCAACACAACAAGGTGTGCAAGACCATGCTCGCATCCGATCTAGAGGCGATGATACGCGAAGCGCTGCCGCAGGCCCGCATCCGGGTCGAGGGCGATGACGGCGTGCATTTCTCGGCCGAGGTCATCGACGAAAGCTTCCGCGGCATGAACCGCGTCCAGCAACAACGCGCGGTCTACGCGGCGCTCAAGGGCAAGATGGACGGCCCCGATGGAGCGGTGCACGCTCTCGCGCTGACGACACGGGCACCCGACTGATTACATGGAGGCACGCTACGTCGCCCTGCTGATCCTCGTCCCGTTCGCTTTCGTGTTCGCCTATGCCACGTGGCACGAATACAAGCGGTTCAAGGCAGAAGGGCGCAGCAGCTACGGGCTGACCTACGACCCCGAGACGAACACCACCCATGTCGGCCCGATCCCGGAGGACGAGGAAGCTTACGATCTGGACGATTACGATCCCGACCTTCTGGAGACGACGGCGAAAGAGGCCGAGGAAGACGGGATGGCGGACCGGGACGGCACGGAGACCGACGAAGAGCGCGAGACCGCGCGCGACACCGAAGACCCGCAGGACGACGATAAACCACAGGATACCCGCACATGACCGACGCCAAGACCCGTATCGAAGAGACCGTGAAATCCAGCGACGTGGTGCTCTACATGAAGGGAACCAAGGATATGCCGCAATGCGGCTTTTCCAGCCGCGTGGCCGGCGTGCTGAATTTCATGGGTGTGGAATTCACCGATGTCAACGTCCTCGCCGACGAGGAGATCCGCCAGGGCATCAAGGACTATTCCGAATGGCCCACCATCCCGCAGCTCTACGTCAAGGGAGAGTTCGTGGGCGGCTGCGACATCATCACCGAGATGACCCTGTCGGGAGAGCTCGACACGCTTCTCGCGCAGAACGGCGTCAGCTTCGACAAGGATGCCGCCGACAAGATCCGCGACGCCAACGCCTGACCGGCCCAAACCCTGTGGCCCAGCCCGCCGTACCGCACGGCGGGGCCCAAGTTTTGTAAAAACCGCGCCCGTTTCTGTACAGATCGCGGCGCGGTTCTTCTGTCGCGGCGCTGGACATCACGCCCCCGTCCGGCCAGGTTTCAAACCTTGGTGACCCCCGGAAAAAGGCCGCGCCGATGACCGATGACGACAGCCTTCACGACCCGAAGGACGGCGTTGCGCGCCTCGTCGCGATCATGGCCCGCCTGCGCGATCCCGACACGGGATGTCCCTGGGACGTGGCGCAGGATTTCGCCAGCATCGCCCCCTATACCATTGAAGAGGCTTACGAAGTCGCCGACGCGATCGAGCAGGAAAACTGGCCCGACCTGCGCGGCGAGCTTGGCGATCTCCTGTTGCAGGTGGTGTTTCACGCCCGCATCGCCGAGGATCGCGGGCTGTTCGATCTCGAGGACGTGGCCAACGCGATCTCCGACAAGATGATCGCCCGCCACCCGCATGTTTTCGAACCGCAAACCCCCGGCAGCCCCACTTTCGACTGGGAAGCGATCAAGGCCGCCGAACGCGCCGCCACCCTCCAGACCGGCACTCTCGACGGCGTGGCGCTTGGTCTGCCTGCGCTTCTGCGGGCGGTGAAACTGCAGAAACGCGCCGCGCGGGTCGGATTTGATTGGCCGGAGACCACGCATGTTATCAACAAGATAAAGGAAGAAGCCGAGGAACTGCATGAAGCAGCCGCGCATCGCGACCCGGATCACATCGAGGAAGAATTCGGCGACCTGATGTTCGTCATGGCAAACCTCGCGCGGCACATGAATCTCTGCCCCGAGACTGCGCTGCGCCGCGCCAACGTGAAATTCACCCGCCGGTTCGAGCGGATCGAGGCGCTTCTGAAGGCGGCGGGAAAGACCCCCGCCGACTCCGACCTTGCCGAGATGGACGCGCTCTGGAACCGCGCGAAGTCCGAGGAACGCGGCGAGGGCTGATCCCGCCCGGCCTTCTTCCCGGCGCGTGCCGGGAAAAATCGCAAACTCAGCCGAGCGCCGCGCTGCACCGCTTGCAGGTGCCCGGATGCGCATGCGTGCCGACATCGGGCAGGATCTTCCAACAGCGCTGGCATTTCATGCCCTCTGCCCGCTCGAAGACCACGCCGACAGTGTCGATCTCGGGCAGCCGGAACGCCTCGGCGGGCCGCGGATCGGCGGTCAGTGAAATATCCGAGGTGATGCAGATATCCTCGAAATTGACCGATTTCAGCGCGTCCAGCATCTCGGCATCGCGCACATGCACGATGGGCGCCGCCTCGAGGCTCGCGCCGATCACCTTGTCGGTGCGTTGCACCTCGAGGGCGGCGGTCACAACCCGCCGCGCGGCGCGTACCTGCGCCCATTTCGCCGCCAGCGGCTCGTCCAGCCAATCGGCGGGTGTGTCGGGGATATCCATCAGGTGCACCGAGCTGCCCTCGCCCGGGAACCGCTCCAGCCAGACCTCTTCCATGGTGAAGACCAGCACCGGCGCAAGCCACGTGGTCAACCGGTGGAACAGCAGGTCGAGGACGCTGCGCGCCGCGCGCCTGCGCGGCGTGTCGCCGTCGCAATACAGCGCGTCCTTGCGGATGTCGAAATAGAACGCCGACAACTCGACCGTAGCGAAGTTGAAGATCTGCTGGT
This sequence comes from Roseovarius sp. D22-M7, assembly GCF_037083785.1. NCBI lineage: Bacteria > Pseudomonadati > Pseudomonadota > Alphaproteobacteria > Rhodobacterales > Roseobacteraceae > Roseovarius > Roseovarius sp. D22-M7. The sequence continues at coordinate 65,805 of NZ_JBAPKY010000005.1, read as the reverse complement.
AAACGCCCTGAAAATCATAGGCTTCAAAGCCGCTTCTCACCTTATGGTCAAGCTCTGCCAGGCGATGCAGCACCCACCGCTCCAGCTCGGGCATCTCGGCGGGATCCACGCGGTCTCCTTCAGTGAAATGCGCCAAGGATCCCAGCATGAAGCGCATCGTGTTGCGCAGCCGGCGATATCCGTCGGCGACGCCTTTCAGGATTTCAGGCCCGATCCGGAGATCCGCGGTGTAATCGGCCTGCGTCACCCAAAGCCGCAGGATATCGGCGCCGTAGTGCTTGGTCACGTCGTCGGGGGCCACGGTATTGCCGAGCGATTTGGACATCTTGTTGCCCTTCTCGTCCAACGTGAAGCCGTGCGTCAGCACGCCGCGATATGGGGCGTGGCCGATCGTGCCGCAGGCCTGCAGCATCGAGGAATGGAACCACCCGCGATGCTGGTCGGTCCCTTCGAGGTACAGGTCCGCCATACCGTCCTCGCTGCCATCGGCGCGATCGCGCAGCACGAAGGCATGGGTGGAGCCTGAATCGAACCACACGTCGAGGATGTCATCGACCGTTTCCCAGGCGTCCGGATCGACGATGCCCTCAAGGAACCGCGCCTTCGCGCCGGGCTTGTACCAGGCGTCCGCGCCTTCCTCTTCGAACGCCGCGAGGATGCGCGCGTTCACCTCTTCGTTTTTCAAAAGGTATTCGGGATCGGTGGGTTGCGCGTCTTTCTTCACAAAGCACGTGAGCGGCACACCCCAGGCGCGCTGGCGCGACAGCACCCAGTCGGGACGCGACCCGATCATCGTGTGCAGGCGATTACGTCCGGTCTTCGGCGTCCAGGTCACCAATTCGTCGATGGATCGCAGCGCGCGCTCGCGGATCGTCTTGCCGTAGGTGTCCTTCCCGTCGCCGACCTCGCGGTCGATGGCGGCGAACCATTGCGCGGTGTTGCGGTAGATCACCGGCGCCTTCGAGCGCCAGGAATGCGGGTAGCTGTGCTTGATCTTGCCGCGCGCCAGAAGCCCGCCGACCTCGGCCAGCTTGTCGATCACGGCCTTGTTGGCATTGCCTTCCTTGCCCTTGCGATCAAGGATCTCGGTCCCGCCGAAAAACGGCAGATCGGAGCGGAAGGTTCCATCGTCCATGACGTTGTAGGTGATCACCTGATCGAGCATGCCGAGGCTGCGATAAAGGTCGTATTCCTCCATCCCGTGGCTGGGCGCGCAATGCACGAAACCGGTGCCTTCCTCGTCGGTCACGAAATCCGCGGCCCGGAAATCGCGGGGATCATCCCATTCACCGCCTGCGTCTTCGGCCTTGGCCAGCGGGTGTGCAAGGGTCAGCCCGGCGAGTTCGTCTGCCGTCACGTCTCGCACCCGGCGATACATGCCATCGTCGAGCCGCGCGCAGGTCATCGTGTCCTCGGCGCGGGCATCGGCGAGGATCAGACGCTCGCCGATATGTGTCCAGCATTCCTTGGGCGTGTCTGTTACCTCATAGAGGCCATAGGAAATATCCTCGCCATAGACCACCGCCTTGTTCGATGGGATGGTCCATGGCGTGGTGGTCCAGATGACGACATGCGCGCCGTCAAGCTCTCCTTCGGTCGCGACCCGGAACTTCACCCAGACCGTGAAGCTTTCCTTGTCGTGATACTCGACCTCCGCCTCGGCCAGCGCGGTCTTCTCGATGGGCGACCACATCACCGGCTTCGAGCCCTGGTAGAGCGTTCCGGTCATCAGGAAGGTCTGGAACGCCTCCGCGATGATCCGCTCGGCGCGGTAATCCATCGTCAGGTACGGCTTGTCCCATTTGCCGGTGACGCCGAGGCGCTTGAACTCGTCGCGCTGCACGTCGATCCAGCCTTCGGCGAATTCGCGGCATTCGCGGCGGAACTCGACGATGTCGACCTTGTCCTTGTCCATGCCTTTGGCGCGGTACTGTTCCTCGATCTTCCACTCGATGGGCAGGCCGTGGCAATCCCAGCCGGGAATGTAGCGTGCGTCGCGCCCCATCATCTGCTGGCTGCGCACCACCAGATCCTTGAGGATCTTGTTGAGCGCGTGCCCGATATGCAGGTGCCCGTTGGCGTAGGGCGGGCCGTCATGCAGGGTGAAGGGCGGACGCCCCTCGGCGCGCTCGCGCAGCCGGTCGTAGATGCCGATCTTCTCCCACCGGGCGAGCCAGTCAGGCTCGCGCTTGGGCAGGCCGGCGCGCATCGGAAACTCGGTTTTCGGAAGGTTCAGCGTGTCTTTGTAATCGGGTGTGTCAGAACACATGGGTGACGTCCCTTGTCACTGATGTTGGCATTGCGCGGATGTGGGGGCGGCGCGGTGGCGCGAACGCCAGAAGTCCCGGCGGCTCGATGGGGTCAGAGCGCCGGGCACGTAATTCGAATGAGGATCACTATGGCCTTCATCATGTTCCGCCTTATAGGCCCGCCGCCGGCGAGCGTCCAGAGGGGGCGGGCAACGCTTTCTTGAAAAGAAAGCGGTCCGAAATCTTCGAAAGATGTCGTCGCCGTCGGCTCCTGCGACGCGAGGGGCACTTGAAGAGGCGGCGCGACACGGGCATCTCAAGGACATGAACACCGCCCTGCCCCCAAGGTTCGATATTACCCGGCCCGAGATCGAGCGCGTGGTCGCCGCGTTCTACGCGGCGGTACGCGCGCATCCCGGCCTCGAGCCGGTCTTCGCGGTGCATGTCACCGACTGGCCGGCGCACGAGGCGAAGGTCGCCGATTTCTGGGCCAACGCGATCCTGCACGAACGCAGCTATGACGGCAGCCCGATGAGCGCCCATGTGCAGGCGCGCAATGTCCGTCCCGGCATGTTCTCGACATGGCTCGATCTTTTCGACAGCGTGCTGCACGCCGAGTTACGACCCGATCAGGCCGCCGCGTGGTCGGCCCTGGCGCACCGCATCGGGCGCAGCCTGCGCGCTGGTGTGGTCGAGCGCGAGACGCTGGCGGACGGTGTGCCGAAACTGCGTTGAGGTTCAGCTTTTGCGGGCGAAAAGACCGGTCAGCGCGCGCTTCACCATGCCTGTCACCGACGGGCGCGCGGCGCGCAGGAAGGGCAACGGGCGGCAGACCTCCATTGCGGCGAGCCCGACCCGCGCGGTCAGCGCGCCGTTTACCACGCCCTCGCCGAAGCGGCGCGACACCTTCGACAGCATGTTGCCCCCCGCGACGCTGCTGATCATGTCGTCACCCACGGCGACGGCGCCGGTCGCCACCAGATGCGCCATCACGCTGCGCGTCAGGCGCCAGCCGCCCAGCACGCCGGCGCGGCCGCCGTAAATTTCGGCGATGCGGCGGATCATCCGAAGGTTGAGCACAAGCGCGCCCACCACATCCGCCAGCGCCAGCGGCACGAGCGCCGTCACGGTTGCCACTTGCCGCGCCGCCAGTTCGATCTCGCGCGTGGCCTGCGCGTCGAGCGGGCCAAGCAATTCGGTCTCTGCCAGTTCGAGTAGCGACGCGGGGTCGAGCTGTTCCTCGGCACGCTCGTCGAGGCGGGCATGGTTCCAGCGCAGTTCGGGGCGGTCCTTGTAGAGCGCGCGCAGCCGCGTGACCGTGCCGCGCGCGGCGCCGAGATCGTCGTCGGCAAGCGCCGCCTGCGCCGCGCGCAAGACATTGTCGAGCCGGTTCAGCCGGGCGAAGGCGGCGACCTCACGCAGGGCGATGACGACCAGCAACACCAACAACGCGACGCCCATGACAGCGACCGCGTAGCCAAGGATCGGCAGGCGCACCATGAGGCCGGTGGCGAAATCCCAGGCCGCGACCCCGACGGCGGTGCCGATCAGCCCGATCACGAGGCCCCAGAACAGGCGCGCCAGCGGCGACGGGCGCCGCGCCACATGCGTCATCGCGGCCTGCATCGCGCGCCCCTCGAAGGGGGCGGCATCATCGGGCACCGGCGGCGCGCGGTCCGGGGCGGCCGTGTCGCCCGCCTCAATGTCGATCAGAACCGGACCCTTGCTCATGCCGCCTCCTTCTCGTCCTGCCAGATCATCAGGATGTCGGGCAGCCCTTCATCATTGCCCGCGCCCTGCCCGTATGCCACCTCGCGGAAGCCCTGCCCGAGATAGAAGGCGCGGGCCGGCAGGTTGCCGTCAAGCACCCAGAGGTCGAGCATCTCGGAGCGGCTTTTCGCCTCGGCCAGCAGCGCGCCACCGGTCCCTTGCCCGCGCCGGTCGGGCGCGACGTATAGCGCGTGCACGCGGCTGCCGCGGCGGATGATGAACCCGGCGATTCCGGACCCATCGCGCCGGATCCGCACCCAGCCCCGCGCGGTGACCCAGGCCAGCGCGCAGAGATCGTCGAGCGGGCTGCGCACCCTTGGCAGCCAAGTCGTGCCGCGGGTGAAGGCCCAGAGGATCGCGGCGAGGCGCGGCAGGTGCCACAGGTGGGCGCGTGCGATGCTCATAACCGGTCCCCGATCAGGAACTGCGCCGCGCGGTCGAGACGGATATGCGGCGGCCCCTCGCCGCGCCGCAGATCGAGCGGCGCGGGCGCGAAACGCATCGACTTGAAGGCGCCATCGGGCCACGTCTCGGCCCCTTCACGTGCCGCCGACAGCAGCCGCGCGGGATCCTCGGGCAGATCGCCGGGGTGAAAGGCGGCCTGGCGCCCGGTCTCCAGCAGACGACCGCGCACGCAATCGAGGTCGCGCCCGGCATGCGAAATCCGGTCCTCGACGGTGGTGCGCAGCGCGGCGAGCGCCATGGCGCGGGTCTCGCCCCCGGCGAAATCCGCGCGGTCGCGCGCCCCGCGCAACAGCGCCTCCATGAACGCCGTCAGGCGGCTATGCTGAGTGTGGTGCAGGTGATCGGCCTTGGTCGCGGCGAACAGGATCTTCTCGACCCGCCGGCCCAGCAGAAGCTGCGTGAGAAAGGCGTTGCGGCCGGGCCGGAACGCGCCGAGGATCTCGGCCATCGCGCGGCGCATGTCCTCGACTGCCGAGGGCCCCTTGTGCAGCGCGTCGAGCGCGTCGACGAGCACCACCTGCCGGTCGATCCGCGCGAAATGATCGCGAAAGAACGGCCGCACCACCTCGCGCTTGTAGGCCTCGAACCGGCGCGCCATCTCGGCCCGCAGGCTTTTTCGCGGGTCGCGCCCGGATTGCGGCAGCGGCGCGAAGGTGACGACGGGCGAGCCCTCCAGATCGCCGGGCAGCAGGAACCGCCCCGGGGTGCAATCGTAGAACCCGGCCTCGCGCGCGGCGGTCAGGTAGGCGGTGAACCCCTGCGCCAGACGTTGCGCCAGGGCCTCGTCCAGCGCTTGGCGCGCATCGACTTCGCGCATGTCCGCAAGGTACTGCGCCGCCTGCGGACGCGCCTCGATGCGGTCGAGCACCTCGGCTGACCACTGATCGTAGCTTTTGTCGAGCAGGGCGAGATCGAGCAGCCACTCGCCCGGATAATCGACGATATCGAGATGCACCGTGCGCGGGCCGGTCATCGCCGCGAAATAGCCCGCCGGCCGCACACGCAACGACAGGCGCAACTCCGACACGGCGCGCGTGCTTTGCGGCCAATGCGGATCTGGGCCGGTCAACGCGGCGAGTTGGGTTTCGTAATCGAAGCGCGGCAGCGTCACATCGGGTTGCGGTTGCAGATAGGCGGCAAGGATCCGCCCCTCGCTTTCGGCCAGCAGCCCCGGCATGCGCGCGCGATCCATTAGATTGGCGATCAGCGAGGTGATGAACACCGTCTTGCCGGCCCGCGCCAGCCCGGTCACGCCGAGCCGGATCACCGGCTCGAAAAACGCGCCCGACACCCGGTCGCCGAAGCCTTCGATGCCGCGTGTCAGCCCGTCGGCCAGCCCTGCAATCGCCAATCCTGCCCCTTTCGCTTTTGCGCGCAGGATAGAGGGCCGGGGCCCGGCTTTCCAGAGGCCAATTGCCCCCCGGCGCGCCCGGAACGGCGCGCGGGCGTGAAGGCCTGCAGGCGTCGGGATTTCGCCTGTCATTGACCGGAAAACGCCGCAACGCCCTCATGGTCAAGGCCGCGTTTCTTGGATATGGGGGACGAAACCCTTGAGGGAGCATCAGGCCATGGCCGAAATCGAGCAGCCGCAGATCTATCTCATCACCCCGCCCGAGTTCGATCCGGAGATTTTTTCCCCGCGTCTGGCTGCGGTTCTGGAGCGGGTCGACGTGGCCTGCGTCCGTCTCGGCCTTGCCACGCGGGACGAGGACCGGATCGCACGCACGGCGGATGCCTGCCGCGAGGTGACGCATGCGCGCGACGTGGCGCTGGTGATCGACAGCCATATCATGATGGCCGAGCGGATGGGCCTGGACGGCGTGCATCTGCTGGACGGGCCACGCTCGGTCCGGGCGGCGCGCAAGGCGCTCGGCGAGGACGCCATCGTCGGGGCGTTCTGCGGCACCTCGCGGCATGACGGCATCGGCGCCGGCGAGGCGGGCGCGGATTACGTCAGCTTCGGGCCGGTCGGAACCACCGCGCTTGGCGACGGGGCGCAGGCGCAGCGCGATCTCTTCGCCTGGTGGTCGGAGGTGATCGAGCTTCCGGTCGTGGCCGAGGGCGCGCTCGACGAGGCCGCTATCGCGAGCCTCGCCCCGGTCAGCGACTTTCTGGCCTTCGGCGAGGAGATCTGGCGCGAGGACGATGCCGCCGCGGCGCTGGAACGCATGATCGAGGTGATGCGCGCGGCGGTTGCCAAGGCCTGACGCGTCAAAGCCAGTCGCGCAGGATCGGGATCAGCGGGATGTCGGCGGGCGGCATCGGGTAGGATTTCAGGTCACCGGCGCGCACCCATTTCAAAGCCTGCCCCTCGAGCCCTTGCGCGATGCCGTCCCATTTGCGGCAGGCAAAGAGCGGCATCAGCAGGTGAAAATCGTCATAGGCATGGCTGGCGAAGGTCAGCGGTGCAAGGCAGCTGGCCCATGTATCGATGCCCAGTTCCTCGTGCAACTCGCGGATCAGCGCATGTTCGGGGCTTTCGCCGGGTTCCACCTTGCCGCCGGGAAATTCCCACAGCCCGGCCATGGATTTGCCCGCCGGCCGCTGCGTGAGAAGGATCCGGCCGTCAACATCGATGAGCGCGACAGCGGCGACAAGGACGACCTTCACCGGGGCCCGCGCGCTGTCCTCCCGGTCCGGCACGTCATCGGCTGTCACGACCGGTAATCCGCGTTGATATCGATATAGCCATGCGTGAGATCGCAGGTCCAGACCCGCGCGGTGCCGCCGCCAAGCCCCAGATCAACGTGGATCACGATCTCGTCCTTCTTCATGTAGGCCGCGGCGCGGTCCTCGTCGTAGCCGGGGCAGACCATCCCGTCACGGGCCACCTGCATGTCGCCGAACCAGATCGCCAGCAGATCCCGGTCGGCACGTGCGCCGGACTTGCCCACGGCCATGACGATACGGCCCCAGTTGGGATCGCCGCCCGCGACGGCCGTCTTCACCAGCGGCGAGTTTGCGATCGCCTTGGCGTGCCTGTGCGCCTCGGCATCCGAGGCGGCGCCGGTCACGGAAATCTCGATGAACTTCGTGGCGCCTTCGCCGTCGCGCACGACCTGGTGGGCGAGATCCAGCATCACTCGCCAGAGGCCTTCCATGAAGCTGACATTGTTTTCCGTCACGCGAATGCCCGACGCGCCTGTCGCGGCGACCAGCAGCGTGTCGGAGGTCGAGGTGTCACCGTCCACCGTGATGCAGTTGAAGGTCGTGCGGTTGAGCGCGCTGACCGTGTCCTGCAGGATCTGCTGATCGATCGCCGCGTCGGTAAAGATATAGACCAGCATCGTGGCCATGTCGGGCGCGATCATCCCCGATCCCTTGGCGATGCCGGCGATATGAACGCTTTGCCCGCCGATCGTCACCGTGGTTCCGGCGCCCTTGGGATAGGTGTCGGTCGTGCCGATGGCCTGCGCCGCGGCCTTGATGCCATGCGGCGACAGCCCCGCCCGCAGATCTTCGAGGCGGGCGATGATGCGCTCATGCGCCAGCGGCTCTCCGATCACGCCGGTCGAGGACGAGAAGACGCGCGTGCGTGTCAGCCCGAGCCTGTCGGCCACCGCGCCCGTCAATGCCGCGACCGACCCGGCGCCCCGCTTGCCGGTGAAGGCGTTGGCATTGCCCGAGTTGACGAGGATCGCGGCGGCGCCCTCGGACGCGCCGCCGATCTTGTCCTCGCAATCCAGCACCGCGGCAGAGCGTGTCGCCGACCGCGTGAACACGCCGGCCATCGCGGTTCCCGCCACCAGATGCACCAGCAGCACATCGTCGCGGCCGGCATGACGTACCCCCGCCGCGGCCGTCGCGAAGCGCACTCCGGCGATCTGGGGCAGGTCGGGAAAGGCTGCCGGGGCAAGCGGCGAGAGCGGGGGTGTGGCGCCCATGGCTTCAGTCCTCCAGCAGGTCGATCCGGTTGATAAGCGCGGGCGCGACGCCCTCGGCCCCGGCGCGCGATACGTCGCTTTCACGCTCCAGTTGGGCCACGTGGTCGTCGAAGGCCTTCTGGCGCAACTCGGCTGCGAGATCGCCGCGCACTTCCGCCAGGGTCGGACGCTCGCGGATCCGCGTCTCGCGCAGTTCGATCACGTGCCAGCCGAACCCGGTTTCCAGCGGCGCGGAGATCCCGCCGTCGCCAAGGGCCGCCACCGCGTCGAAGAACTCGGGCACCATGACACCTTCGCCGAACCAGCCCAGATCGCCCCCGGACGGGCCAGAGGGCCCGATGGAATGCTGTTGCGCCAGCGCTGCAAAATTGGCGCCGCCCTCGATCTTGTCGATGATCGCCAGCGCCTCTTCTTCCGTTTCCACAAGGATATGCGCGGCCCGGTATTCGGGCCCGGTCTCGGCCTCTGCATAGCGGGATTCATAAAGCGCGCGCACCGCCTCGTCGGTGATCCGCGTCTCGAAGATTCCCTTCGCGACATCGGCCGCCAACACCGCGCGCCGGTCGTTGTCAAGCCGCACGCGCGCGGCGCGCGACAGCGGCCCCTCCTGCGTCTGCATCAGAAGCGTCTGCTGCACCAGCTGGTCCAGCACGCCGTCGAACAGCACGTCCGGCGGCACCCGGTCGTATTGCTCCGGCAGAGTGCCACGCAGTGCCAACATGTGCCCCAGGGTGATCTCGGTCTCGCCGACGGTGGCCACGACGGTATCCGCGGACGGGTCATCCTGCGCCCGGGCCGGGGCGGCGAACGAGAGCGCAGCGATCATTGCGGTCGATGCGAGAAAACGGCAGAGCATGAGATGGGTCCCTTGTTGTTCGGTTCGGCGCCCGGCACGGGCCTTCGGTCTTGCGGTGCGCGACGTTGACACTGTCAGAGCGGCCCCTTACATCGCCACTTGATCACGCGCTGCGCCACCAACTCGCACCCGTTCTAGGGCGGGCGGGCAAGCGGGGCAAGCGATTGCCTGTCACGGACAGCGTCAACACCGGAACGGATGGAACATGTTGGGATTTGGATCGGTCGCGCGAAAGATTTTCGGCACCCCGAACGACCGCAAGATCAAGGCGACGCGACCGCTGGTCGAGCGTATCAATGCGCTGGAACCCGAATACCAGGCCCTGGACGACGCAGAGCTGATCGGCAAGACCGAAACCTTCCGCAGGCGCATCGCCGAGGGCGAAGGCCTCGACGCGCTGCTGCCCGAGGCCTTCGCCAATTGCCGCGAGGCGGCGCGCCGGACGCTTGGCCTCCGGGCCTTTGACGTGCAGATCATGGGCGGCATCTTCCTGCACCAGGGCAATATCGCGGAAATGAAGACCGGCGAGGGCAAGACGCTTGTCGCCACGTTTCCCTGCTATCTCAACGCGCTGTCGGGGCAAGGCGTGCACGTGGTCACGGTCAACGACTACCTCGCGAAACGTGACGCAGACTGGATGGGAAAGGTCTACGCCGCCCTCGGCATGACCACGGGCGTCGTCTACCCGCAACAGCCCGAGGCAGAGAAGAAGACGGCCTATGCTGCCGACGTGACCTACGCCACCAATAACGAGCTTGGGTTCGACTACCTGCGCGACAACATGAAATCCTCGCTCGAGGAGATGAACCAGCGCGGGCATCACTTTGCCGTGGTCGACGAGGTCGACAGCATTCTCATCGACGAGGCGCGCACGCCGCTGATCATTTCCGGCCCGAGCCAGGACCGCAGCGAGCTTTACCAGACCATCGACGAGCTGATCCCCGAACTGACCGGAGAGCATTACTCGATCGACGAAAAGACCCGCAACGTCACCTTCACCGACGAGGGCAACGAGTTTCTCGAACAGCTGCTGCTGTCGCGCGGGATCCTGCCCGAGGGTCAGTCGCTTTACGATCCCGAAAGCACCACCATCGTGCATCACGTCAACCAGGGTCTACGCGCGCACAAGCTGTTCACGAAGGACAAGGACTACATGGTGCGCAACAGCGAGGTCGTGCTGGTGGACGAGTTCACCGGGCGCATGATGACCGGCCGGCGGCTGTCGGACGGGCTGCACCAGGCGATCGAGGCCAAGGAGGGCTGCAAGATCCAGCCGGAGAACGTGACGCTCGCACAGGTCACGTTCCAGAACTACTTCCGCCTTTACGACAAGCTTTCGGGGATGACCGGGACCGCCTCGACCGAGGCCGACGAATTCATGGAGATCTACGGCCTCGGCGTCGTCGAGGTGCCGACCAACATGCCGATCGCGCGGGTCGATCAGGACGACGCCGTCTACCGCAGCACGCAGGAGAAATACGACGCCATCGTCGCCGAGATCCGCGCGGCCCATGACAAGGGCCAGCCGATCCTCGTCGGGACGACGTCGATCGAGAAATCCGAAAGCCTGAGCACGGCACTGACCAAGGCGGATATTCCGCATAACGTCCTCAACGCCCGCCAGCACGAGAAAGAGGCGCAGATCATCGCCGAGGCCGGCAATCTCGGCGCGGTCACCATCGCCACGAACATGGCCGGGCGCGGCACCGACATCAAGCTGGGCGGCAATGTCGAATTCAAGATCATGGAGGCGATCGAGGCCGAACCCGAGGGCGACCCCGGAGAGATCCGTGCCCGGATCGAGGCCGAGCATGCCGATGCCGAAAAGGCGGTGATCGCTGCCGGCGGGCTGTTCGTGCTGGCCACGGAACGCCATGAAAGCCGGCGCATCGACAACCAGCTGCGCGGCCGGTCGGGCCGGCAGGGCGATCCCGGACGCTCGGCGTTCTTCCTCAGCCTCGAGGACGACCTGATGCGCATCTTCGGTTCTGAACGGCTGGAAAAGGTGCTGGGGACACTCGGCATGAAGGAAGGCGAGGCGATCGTGCACCCGTGGGTCAACAAGTCGCTGGAGCGCGCGCAGGCCAAGGTCGAGGGGCGCAACTTCGACATCCGCAAGCAGCTGCTGAAATTCGACGACGTGATGAACGAGCAGCGCAAGGTGATCTTCAAGCAGCGCCTCGACATCATGAAGGCCGAGGATCTCAGCGAGATCGTGGGCGAGATGCGCGCCGAGGTCATCACCGATCTGGTCGATCAGTACATGCCACCGAAAACCTTCGCGGACCAGTGGGATACCGAAGGCCTTTACGCTGCTGTGATCGAAAAGCTCAATCTCGATCTGCCGGTGATAGACTGGGCGGACGAAGAAGGCGTCGATGACGAGGACATCATCGAGCGGCTCGACAAGGCCGCCGACGAGATGATGGCCGCGAAAGCCGCGCAGTTCGGCCCCGAGAACATGCGGATGATCGAGAAACAGGTGCTGTTGCAGACCATCGACGGCAAGTGGCGCGAGCACCTTCTGACGCTTGAACATCTGCGCAGCGTCGTCGGCTTTCGCGGCTACGCACAGCGCGACCCGCTGAACGAGTACAAGACCGAAGCGTTCCAGCTGTTCCAGACGATGCTCGACAGCCTGCGCATGGACGTGACGCAGAAACTGTCGCAGATCCGCCCGATGAACGAGCAGGAGCAGCAGAAGCTGATGCAGGACCTCGAGCAGCAGCGCGCGCAGATGGAAGCGGCGGCGAAACCCGACACGCCGCCCGCGGTGTCCGAAAACGCCGCCCCCGGGTTCGTGGAAGACGATACCTCGACCTGGGGCAATCCGGGGCGCAACGTCTCCTGCCCCTGTGGGTCGGGCAAGAAATTCAAGCATTGCCACGGGCGGTTCAACTGAACCGCACGGGCGATTTTTGCGAGCTTCGCGGCCTTGGGGTTTACGATCGGCTGGCGCTAGAGGTAGCCCTCGGCGCGAAAGCTGACCTCGGCCGAGCGCCCGATGACCACGTGATCGTGCAGGGCGATGCCGAGCGCATCCGCGGCGCGCTGCACCTGTGCCGTCATGTCGATATCCGCCTGTGAGGGGGTGGGATCGCCCGAAGGGTGATTGTGGACAAGGATCAGCGCGCTGGCATTGAGATGCAGCGCGCGCTTGACGATCTCGCGCGGATAGACGGGCACGTGATCGACCGTGCCGCGGGCCTGCTCCTCGTCGGCGATCAGGATGTTTTTGCGGTCAAGGTAGAAGACCCGAAACTGCTCTACCTCGCGATGCGCCATGGTGGCCCGGCAATAATCCAGAAGCGCCGCCCAGGACGACATGACCTGCCGCTGCATCACACGCGCGCGGGTGAGGCGGTGCGCGGCCGCCTCGACGATCCGCAATTCGGTGATGACCGCCGCCCCCACGCCGGATATCTCCGACAGCTGGTCCGGCGGCGCCGACAGCACGGAGGCGAAATCGCCGAACCTGTCGAGAAGCGCGCGCGCCAGCGGTTTGACATCGCGCCGCGGGATCGCGCGGAAAAGCACGAGCTCGAGCATCTCGTAATCCGGGACCGCCGCGGCGCCGCCTTCGAGGAAACGGGCACGCAGCCGCTGGCGATGATCGCGAATATAGGAAGGCTGCCGCGTGTCCGTCGACGCTGCGACAGGCACGGCCTCGTCACTGGCAAACAGCGGCAGCGGCCGCTCGGAAAAGGCTGGGGCATCCGTCATGCCCCAACCGTGCCGGAAACGCGTTAGAAAAGGGTTAACGCCTCACGGGATCAGCTTTTCATCGCGTCCCAGAAATCCTTGACCGACGAGAAGAAGCTCTTGCTTTCGGGATTGTTGTCCTCGCTCATCGACTCGAACTCGCGCAGCACTTCCTTCTGCTTGGCGGTCAGATTCACCGGGGTTTCGACGGCCAGTTCGATAAACATGTCGCCGCGCGCGCCGCCGCGCAGCGACGGCATGCCCTTTCCGCGCAGGCGCATCTGGCGGCCCGATTGCGACCCGGCGGGGATCTTGACCTTGCTGCGCCCGCCCTCGATCGTCGGCACCTCGATGTCGCCGCCAAGCGCGGCCTTGGTCATCGACACGGGAACCCGGCAGAAGAGGTTATTGTCCTCACGCTCGAACAGGTCGTGCTTGGCCACGTCGATGAAGATGTAGAGATCGCCGGCCGGCCCGCCGCGCATGCCGGCTTCGCCCTCTCCGGCCAGGCGGATGCGGGTGCCAGTCTCGACACCGGCGGGGATGTTGACCGAAAGCGCACGGTCCTTGTGCACACGGCCCTGACCCTGGCAACTCTTGCAGGGATTCTTGATGATCTGGCCCAGACCGCCGCAGGTCGGGCAGGTCCGCTCGACGGTGAAGAATCCCTGCTGCGCACGAACCTTGCCCATGCCCGAACAGGTCGGGCAGTTGGCGGGCTCTACACCACCTTCGGCGCCGGTGCCGCTGCACGAATCGCAGGGCACGGCGCTTGGTACCTTGATGGTCTTTTGCAATCCGTTGAACGCGTCTTCGAGCGTCACCTGCAGGTTGTACCGCAGATCGGCACCGCGCGCCGCACGCTGGCGTCCGCCACCGCCGCGCGCGCCGCCCATGAAGTCGCCGAAGAGATCGTCGAACACGTCCGAGAAGGCGCTCGCGAAATCGCCCTGCCCGGCACCGCCGCCGAAGCCGCCGGCCCCGGGACGCGCACCGGCCCCGGCGCTCGCACCATTGCCGCCCTCGAAGGCCGCATGCCCGAACCGGTCATAGGCTGCCTTCTTTTCGGGGTCCTTCAGAACGTCGTAGGCCTCGCCCGCCTCCTTGAACTGTCGTTCGGCATCGGGATCATCGCTGTTGCGATCGGGGTGCAGTTCCTTGGCCTTCTTGCGATACGCCTTCTTGATGTCGTCGGCCGAGGCGTTCTTGGACAATCCAAGCACTTCGTAATAGTCACGTTTTGCCATCGGGGATCTCCTTGATGTCGGAGTGACGTGTCCGGCCCGGCGCTAGGGCCGGACCGGACAGTTCCGCGCGAAACGTGCCTCAGGCGCGCTTGTTGTTGTTGCTGTCGTCTAGGTCCTCGAAATCGGCATCGAGGATCTCGTCGTCGGCACCGCCCTGATCATCCCCCGAGGATTGATCGGACGCCTCTTCCTGGCTGGCCTTGTAGATGGCTTCGCCGAGTTTCATCGAGGCCTCGGTGACGTTCTGGATGCCCGAGTTGATCTTCTCGACATCGTCGGTCTCGAGGTTCTCCTTCAGGGCGGAGATCGCAAGCTCGATCGCCTCGACCGTGGACGGATCCACCTTGTCGCCGTAATCCTCGAGCGACTTCTCGGTCGTGTTGATCAGGCTTTCCGCCTGGTTCTTGGCCTCCACGAGCGCACGGCGGGCCTTGTCGGCCTCGGCGTTCTCCTCGGCCTCCTTGACCATCTTCTCGATGTCCTCCTCAGAGAGACCGCCCGACGCCTGGATGGTGATCTTCTGCTCCTTGTTCGTACCCTTGTCCTTGGCCGAAACAGAGACGATGCCGTTGGCGTCGATGTCGAAGGTCACCTCGATCTGCGGCATGCCGCGCGGTGCGGGCGGGATGTCCTCGAGGTTGAACTGGCCAAGCATCTTGTTGTCGGCCGCCATCTCGCGCTCGCCTTGGAAGACGCGGATGGTCACGGCGGACTGGTTGTCCTCGGCGGTCGAGAAGATCTGGCTCTTGTTGGTCGGGATCGTCGTGTTGCGGTCGATCAGGCGGGTGAACACACCGCCCAGCGTCTCGATCCCGAGCGACAGCGGCGTCACGTCGAGCAGCACAACGTCCTTGACATCACCCTGCAGCACGCCGGCCTGAATGGCGGCGCCCATGGCGACGACCTCGTCGGGGTTGACGCCCTTGTGGGGCTCCTTGCCGAAGAACTTCGTGACCTCTTCGGTGACCTTGGGCATGCGCGTCATGCCGCCCACGAGCACCACCTCGTCCACGTCCGAGGCCGAGATGCCGGCATCCTTCAGAGCCGCCTGGCACGGTTTGATCGAGGACTTGATCAGGTCGCTCACGAGGCTTTCGAGCTTGGCACGGGTCAGCTTGACCACCATGTGCAACGGCTGACCGTCCGACCCCATCGAGATGAAGGGCTGGTTGATCTCGGTCTGGCTGGCGCTCGACAACTCGATCTTGGCCTTCTCGGCGGCTTCCTTGAGACGCTGCAGGGCCATCTTGTCCTTCGTCAGATCGACGCCGTTCTCCTTCTTGAACTCGTCGGCAAGGTAGTTGACGATCCGCATGTCGAAATCTTCCCCGCCGAGGAAGGTGTCGCCGTTGGTCGCCTTGACCTCGAACAGGCCGTCGTCGATCTCGAGAATGGTGATGTCGAAGGTACCGCCACCAAGGTCATAGACCGCGATGGTGTGCGTGTCCTTCTTGTCCAGACCGTAGGCGAGCGCGGCCGCCGTCGGCTCGTTGATGATGCGCAGCACTTCAAGCCCGGCGATCTTGCCGGCATCCTTGGTGGCCTGGCGCTGTGCGTCGTTGAAATAGGCCGGCACGGTGATGACCGCCTGCGTCACTTCCTCGCCGAGATAGCTTTCGGCGGTTTCTTTCATCTTGCCGAGGATGAAAGCCGAGATCTGCGACGGGCTGTATGTCTCGCCACGCGCCTTGACCCAAGCGTCGCCATTGCCGCCATCGACGATGGTGAACGGCATGTTCTTGTTGTCCTTCGCGAGATCGCTGTCGTCGTAGCGACGCCCGATCAGGCGCTTGACGCCGAAAATCGTGTTCTCGGGGTTGGTGACCGCCTGCCGCTTGGCAGGCTGGCCGACCAGCCGCTCGTTCTCGGCGAAGGCCACGATCGAGGGCGTGGTGCGCGACCCTTCGGAGTTCTCGATGACGCGCGACTGCGACCCGTCCATGATCGCAACGCAGCTGTTCGTCGTGCCGAGGTCGATACCAATCACTTTGGCCATGTTTTCAGATCCCTTCCAGTTAGGCGATGTTGCGAAGGCCCGACCCGTTACGGCGTCCGGCCCCCGGTTATGACAAACAGATGCGCAATACGTATGCGGCACCTGCCATTCAAGCGCTATATAGGCGGGGGTCTGATGGCCTGCAACCATCGCCAATGGATGGATTTCACCAATTTGTGCCAAAATGGCCGACAGAGTTCGAAAAGGAGAGCATCGATGCCCGATCCGACCCTGACCCTGCGCGGGATCGCCGTGTACAAGGCGTGGCTGTCCGCGGACGCGCAGCGCGACATGGTGGCCGACCTGCGCGGTGTGGTGGCGCAGGCGCCGCTCTTCACGCCGGTGACGCCTTCGGGCAGGAAGATGAGCGTGCGCATGACCTCCGCGGGGCGCTACGGCTGGGTCACCGATCGGCGCGGCTACCGCTACGAGGCCCGTCACCCCGACGGCATGCCTTGGCCCGCGATCCCGCACTCCGTGCTCGACATCTGGCACGCGCTGGCAAGTGCCGCGCGCGCGCCGGATTGCTGTCTGATCAACCACTATACCGGCACGGCGCGCATGGGCCTGCATCAGGATCGTGACGAGGCGGATTTCTCGTGGCCGGTGCTGTCGGTCTCACTGGGCGATGATGCGCTGTTCCGGGTCGGCAACACCACCCGCGGCGGCCCGACAGAATCGATCTGGCTGAATTCTGGCGATGTGCTGGTGATGGGCGGCGCGGCGCGGCTGATCCATCACGGGGTGGACAGGATCCGGCCCGGCACCTCGACGCTGCTGGAAGGCGGCGGCCGGATCAACCTAACCTGCCGGGTGGTCGATTGACGGGCGCGCATGCCGGCGCCCGCTTCTGTTGTCGTCGGGGTGCCGCTTCGCGGATCAGGTCCATTGCCCGATGGCGGTGACTGTCACCTGCGGCGCGGTGCTTTTCGACACCGCCGCGAAGGCCTGCAGCGCACCGCCCAAGGGGTCGCCCGCCACCGTCGAGATCCACAGGCCCGTATCGCCGAGGGCACTGGCGGTCAACGTCGGGACGGTGCCCCCGGCGAAGGGCGCAGGGTAGTTCCAGGCCGTCTGCGTCGCCCCGCGAAAAAGTGCCCCTTCGGCCACGTCCGGTGCGTCGAGCGTCAGGCTGTGCTGGCAGATCTGGGTGCCGTCTGGATAACGCACGTAGCTGCCACCTGCGCCCGACGCCCGCGTGACGTTATGCGTCCCGTTCAGCGCGGACCACGGCCCCCAAACGCCGCCCGCGCGGCTGCGAAAGGACAGTGTCTGTCCATCGCCGGCCACGAAGATCTGCGACACCTCGCCTGCGCCCGCGCGCAGGATCAGGCAGGTTCCCGGGTCCATGGCCCCCGCCGTGGCCCCGGTGACCGCATAGACACCCGACGCGGTGCCCGGCGCATCGAGATCGCCCAGCACAGGCACCGCCTGCCCGCCATCCTGGCCCCAGCCGAAAGCGCCCACGCGCAAAAGCCGCCCCGCGGTGGCATCAATGACCCCCTGCTGCACCGCCGTGCCTGTCGCCAGCCCGCTGGCCGCGTCGAACTGTACCGCGGTCGACCACGCGGCGCCATCGGCGCTGACCTTGATCGCGAAGTCGTCGCCGCCGGCGGTGCCCATCTCTGCCCGGCCACCAAAGCCGGTCTGGAAGAGCAGGCTGGCCGTATCGCCGCCCGTGGCCTTGTTGATCTTGAGCTGATGTCCCGCGCCCTCGTGATTGAAGAGCGTGGCCGCCGAACTTACCGCCAGCCGGTTCACCCCGTCGTAGCTGGCATTGATGCCCACACCGTCGAGACCGTTCAGATCCGGCAGCGTGGTCGCGACCCATGCGCCGCCCGCCTGCCGCAGCACGCGGCCGGTGCTTTTTTCCAGCGCGAGCCAGCCCTCCTGCGGGGCTATGAACCGCCAGACATCGTCGACCAGCCCGGCGAGCATGCCACCCTGCCCCGCCCAGGCCCCCGAGGGTACCGGCCCGAGCGCCCAGATCTCGCCCTCTTGCGGAACCTCGGGCGGGATTACCGCGCCGGTTTCCTCGACCGCCAGTTGCACGACAAGGTCGAGCAGCGCCAGCGCCTCGTTATGGGTGACGTGCTTTTGGGCCTGCGACGGCTGGATGAAGGGCAGTGCAAGGCGCGGGGAGTTGTCGGACATCGGGGCGGCCTCCGGGGCTGTGGCAATCGGAAAGATGCCCGCATCCTCGGCCGCGATCCGTTACCCCGTCCCCAACAGACCGTACGGTGTCCATCCCACCGGCTGCTTCTCACCCGGCGCGCAAACGGTCGAGAAGTCGGCGCATGAAATCATGTCCGGCCTCGAACTGCGCGACGGTGATGTATTCATCCGGCTGATGCGCCTGGGCAATGTCGCCGGGCCCGCAGATCACCGCCGAATAGCCATGGTTCTGGAACTGACCGGCCTCGGTGCCGTAGCTGACCATGTGGTTGCCGTTGTCGCCGGTGATCTGACGCACGAGCGCTGCCGCCGCGCCGTCGCGTTCGGGTTGCAGGCCCGGTACGGCGAATTTCGGCGAGACCTCGATGCGCGTGTCGGGATGGACGGCCTGCATCTCTGCCTCGGCCTCGGCAGCGCGCGCCTTGAACCGCGTGCCCCACTCCTCGGGATCCTCGCCCGGCACGACGCGGAAATCCATGCCAAAGCGGCAGTTCTTCGCGGTGATGTTATGCGCCGTGCCACCGCTGATCGTGCCGACATGCAGCGTGGTCCATGGCGGCGCGAAGCCCGAGGCGACCTCGGACGGCGTGCGTGCGCGGTTCTCGGCGTTGCGGACATTGGCCCAGTCGATCAGCGGCGCCGCCTCCATGATGGCGTTCACGCCGCGATGCATCATCGAACTGTGCACCTCGAATCCGACGACATGCACATCGAAACCGAGGCCCCCCTTCTGTCCCGTGACCACCTGCATCATCGACGGCTCGCCGATGATCGCGATCTCGGCCTTGGGCAGATAGGCCAGCATCTGCTCGATCATCGGCGGGGCGCCGATGCAGCCCACCTCCTCGTCATAGCTGAGCGCCAGTTGCAGGGGCCGTTTGACATCCGCGTGACGCGCCTCGACCAGCGCCCAGATGGCCAGCGCGTCAAAGCCCTTCATGTCGACGCAGCCGCGCCCGTAATACTTGCCGTCACGCTCGGTCACGGTGAACGGGTCCGATGCCCAGGGCTGGCCGTCGACGGGCACCACATCCGTGTGCCCTGACAGCACCACGCCGCCGGCGACCTGTGGCCCGACATGCGCGAAGAGCGCGGCCTTCTCGCCGGTCTCGTCGTAATGGCGATGCGCGGTGATGCCGTGGCTGCCGAGATACTCCTCGACCCAGTCGACCAGCGGCAGATTGCTGTCGCGGCTGACCGTCGGGAGTCCGACGAGACGACTCATGATCTCGAACGGCGTCAGTCTGTGGGGCATGGTCAATATCCGCTTTCCGAGGTCAGCACGAAATGACCGGGATCCACTTCCTTGTAGACGGGCGGTTCGGGCTCGTAATCGACCGGATGGATGGGTGACGGGATCGGCTTGAAATTCAGGTCCTTCTCGGCCTTGCGCTGACGAGGATCGGCGATGGGTACGGCGGTCAGCAGCGCCTGGGTGTAGGGGTGCTGAGGGTTCTCGAACACCGCGGCGCGCGGGCCCCGCTCGACGATCCGGCCCAGATACATCACGCCAACATCGTGGCTGACGCGCTCGACCACCGCCATGTCGTGGCTGATGAACAGATAGCTGAGCCCCAGATCGACCTGCAATTCCAGCATCAGGTTGAGCACCTGTGCCTGCACGCTGACATCCAGCGCGCTGACGGCCTCGTCCGAGACGATCAGCTTGGGGTTCAGCGCCAGCGCCCGGGCGATCGCCACCCGCTGCCGCTGGCCGCCTGACAATTCGTGCGGAAAGCGCCGCAGGAACGAACGCGGCAATTCCACCCTGTCGAACAGCATCGCGACGCGGTCCTCCATCTCGGACTTGGTGGCGAGGCCGTAATTGCGCATCGGTTCCGACACCTGGTCGGCCAGCTTCATCTGCGGATTGAGCGAGGCGAAGGGATCCTGGAAGATCATCTGCATGTCGACACGCGCGCGGCGCAGATCGCGGCCCTTCAATGCCATGATATCGGTGCCGCCCAGCACGACGTGACCCGCCATCGGCTCGACCAGCCGCAGGATGGATCGCCCGGCAGTAGACTTGCCGCAGCCCGACTCGCCGACGAGGCTGAGCGTGCGCCCGCGGTCGAGATCGAAGGACAGGTCCTCGACGGCGTGGACATTCGCCACCGTACGGCGCAGGAAGCCGCCCTTGACCGGAAACCGCGTCGTCAGGCCGCTGACATGCAGCAGCCTCTCGTCATGGCCCTTGATCGGCACGATCTCGTGCGCGTCCGAGCCCAGCAGGCGCATCGGCTCGGGGTATGCCTTGCCGCGCATCTCGCCCAGCTTCGGGACCGCCGCCAGCAACGCGCGGGTATAGTCATGCGTGGGTGCCTCGAATATCTGCTCGACCGGGCCTTCCTCTACCTTGTTGCCGCGAAACATCACAACGACGCGGTCGGCGACCTGTGCGACGACGGCCATGTCATGGGTGATGAACACCACTGCCGTCCCGGTCTCGCGCTTCAGCCGGTCGATCAGCGCGAGGATTTCGGCCTGGATGGTCACGTCGAGCGCGGTTGTCGGCTCGTCGGCGATCAGCAGGCGGGGCTTGCAGGCCAGTGCCATGGCGATCACCACACGCTGGCGCATGCCGCCCGACAGCTCATGGGGGTACTGATCCAGCCGGCGTTCGGGCTCGGGGATGCGCACCTCGCGCAAAAGATCCAGCGCCCGGGCGCGGGCCTGCTTGCGGTCCATTCCGCGATGCACCTGCAAGCCTTCGGATAGCTGCCGCCCGATGGTGAAGACCGGGTTGAGCGCGGTCATAGGCTCCTGGAAGATCATCCCGATCTCGTTGCCGCGGATGGACCGCATCAGGCCCTGATCGGTCTGCGCGAGGTCCATCTCGCCGCCGCCGTTGCGGTCGAACAGCAGCCGCCCTCCGGCGATGGTGCCGCCGCCATACTCCACCAGCCGCATCAGCGACAGCGACGCCACCGATTTGCCCGAGCCCGATTCGCCGACGATGCAGACGGTCTCGCCCGCGTTGATCTCGAACGAGACATCCTCGACGCCCACCACGGTGCCGTCCTTGGTCTCGAACTCGACCCGAAGGTTCTCGATCCGGGCAATCGGCGTGTCCAGCATGCGGGGGCGGCCTTTTCTCGTCGGTGACGCGCGATGCTGAAACGCTACGCAGTTTGCATCAACCATGTCAAACGCCGGCCCGCCGATCCCGCGCGATTCGGGAAAACATTGCGCACGCCCCCTTGCGTTTTGCGCCAAATCCGGTCTGACTTGATGGTGCCCAGGCAAGGTGCGCACGGGGCAAGCACACCCGTCGCGCCGGATCCGCGGCGGAGCACGACCGGGGCAAACCCGGCGCAACGATGATCGAGATGGCCGATCCAGAGCTGTCCAACACCGGAGGACCGAAATCCAATGACCTTGAAATCCCTGCTTCTCGGGGCGACCGCCGCGTCGGGCGTTGCCCTGGTGGCTCAGGCGGCACAGGCGGAACGCGGTGCCGATGGCCATGTGAACGTGATCTACTGGCAGGCGCCGTCGATCATGACCCCTTACCTGTCGGGCGGCACGAAGGAAGTCGAGGCGGCGAGCCTCGTGCTCGAGCCGCTGGCGCGCTACAACCAGAACGGCAATCGGGTACCCTATCTCGCGACCGGGATCCCTACGCTCGAGAATGGTGGCGTGTCCGAAGACCTGACCTCGATCACCTGGTCGATCAAGCCGGACCTGCAATGGTCCGACGGCACGCCCTTCACGGCGACGGATGTCAAGTTCACCGCCGATTACTGCATGAACCCCGAAGGCGGATGCGCGCAGCTTGCCAAGTTCGAGGGTGTCGAGTCGGTCGAGGTGATCGACGACCTCACCGTCCGGGTCAATTTCTCGCAGCCTACCCCCAATCCCTACGGCCCCTTCGTGGGCGGACAATCCCCGATCATCCAGGCCGCGCAATTCGAGAATTGCACCGGGGCGCGCGCCTCGGAATGCGCCGAAGAGAACTTCAACCCGATCGGCACCGGTCCCTTCAAGGTCGACGAGTTCCGGCCCAATGACGTGATCTCGCTGTCGGCCAACCCCAATTACCGCGAGCCCGACAAGCCCGCCTTCGCCACGATGACCTTCAAGGGCGGCGGCGATGCCATCTCGGCCGGCCGCGCGGTGCTGGAAACCGGCGAGTTCGACTATGCGTGGAACCTGCAGCTTGCCCCCGACGTGATCGCGCGGATGGAAGAGGCGGGCGAGGGCGAGGCGCTGCCGGCCTTCGGCACGCTGGTCGAGCGGATCGAGGTGAACCTGACCGACCCCTCGCCCGACCTGCCCGAGGGCGAGCGCGCAACCAAGGCGCATCCGCACCCGTTCCTGACCGACCCGGCGGTGCGCAAGGCGCTCAGCATGGCGGTCGACCGGGTCCTGCTGACCGAGATCGGCTACGGCAAGGCGGGCCGGCCGACCTGCGACTGGGTGCCCGGGCCCGATGTCTACGCCGCGAACAATACGCATTGCATGGAACAGGATATCGAGGGCGCCAACGCGCTGCTCGATGGCGCGGGCTGGATCGACAGCGATGGCGACGGCGTGCGCGACAAGGACGGGGTCGAGCTGTCGCTGCTGTTCCAGACCTCGACCAACGCGGTGCGTCAGGATTTCCAAGCGCTGATCAAGCAGTGGTGGGGCCAGATCGGCGTCGAGACAGAACTGCGCAACATCTCGGCGAGCGTTTTCTTCGGCGGCGATCCGGGCAGCCCGGACACCTTCCAGAAGTTCTATGCGGATGTCGAGATGTACGCGAACCTATTCGACGGCACCGACCCGCAGAACTATCTCGCCTCGCGCACCTGCGACAAGGCCCCGCGGCCCGAAACGCAGTGGCAGGGCGAGAACATCAACCGCTATTGCGACGAGGAGTACGACGCTCTGGTCCGCGAGCTTGGCCGCACTGCAGAGCTTGAAAAGCGCGCCGAGATCGCCATCGAGCTCAACAACATGATCACTCGCGACGCCAACGTGATCATTCCGCTGGTGCATCGCGGCCGGGTCTCGGCGAAGTCCAACACGCTGGGCGGCGTGATCCTGAACGTCTGGGACACCGAGATGTGGAACGCCGCCGACTGGTACCGCATCGAGGAGTGACCCGGGGCGCTCGGGTCGAGGGGCCGGGCCATCGTCCGGCCTCCACTGCCATCCTAGCCATGCAAAGGCGCCGCGCATGCTGACCTACACGATCCGACGGCTCGTCCTGTCGATCCCGACGCTGCTGTTCATCAGTCTCGTGATCTTCCTGCTGCTGGAACTCGCCCCCGGCGATCCGATGGCACAGGTGCCGCTGACGGTGCCGCCCGACGTCAAGGAACTGATGCGCGAGTCGCTGGGCCTCGGCGAGCCGACGCATGTCCGCTTCGGCAAGTGGCTGTGGCAGTTCTTCGTGGTCGAGCCGATGATCCTGATCGATCACCTTTTCGGCACCGCCCTGGCCGAGGGTCAGCAGCGCGTGCTCAGCTGGCAGTTCCGGTCGCCGGTGATGGACGTGATCGTGCAGCGCATGCCCCAGACGCTATGGGTGGTCGCCATGTCCTACGTGGTGGGCATCCTGATCGCGCTGCCGATCGGCATCTATTCGGCCTACCGGCAATATTCGGTCTTCGACCAGGTCGGCACCTTCGTCACAATGGTGGGCTATTCGGTGCCGCCGTTCTTTTCGGGTGTGCTGGTGATCGTCATCTTCTCGGTTGAACTGGGCTGGCTGCCGTCGATCTACGACACCACACTCGAGGTCGTCGACTGGGACACGTTCAAGCAGCAGATCCTGCAAATGGTCATGCCGGTGATGGTGCTGGCGCTGCAGACCACGGCGCAGATCAGCCGCTTCATGCGCGCCTCGATGCTCGACAACCTCAACCAGGATTACGTCCGCACCGCCCGCGCCAAGGGGTTGTCGGAATGGGCGGTCGTCATGGTGCATGTGCTGCGCAACTCGATGATCCCGGTGGTGACGGTGATCGCGCTCGGTGTTCCTTATATTTTCGGGGGCGCGATCATCACCGAGCAGATCTTCAAGGTGAACGGGCTGGGCCAGCTCCTGATCACCGCGATCCAGGCCAATGACCTGCCGATGGTGCAGACCGTGACCTTCATGATCGCCGTGCTGATCGTGCTTTTCAACATCGTCGCCGACGTGCTTTACGGCGTGCTCGACCCGAGGATCCGCTATGACTGACCCTGCCGATCCCAAGCCGATCGCGGCCCTCGCCGACGAGGGCCCCACCACGCCGCCGCGCAGCCATTGGCGCGATGTCTGGGACCAGTTCAAGACGCATCGCGGCGCGCTGGCGGGAATGCTGGTGCTGCTGTTCATCATCCTCGCGGTATTCCTCGGCCCGTATGTCTGGCCCTATGACGCAACCTTCATCGACATCCGCGCGCGCAACCAGGGCCCGAGCCTCGCGCATCCCTTCGGCACGGACCAGTTGGGTCGCGACACACTGGCGCGGATGCTGGCCGGCGGACAGACCTCGATTTCGGTGGGGCTGACGGCGATGCTGCTGGCGCTGGTGCTCGGCTCGCTGATCGGCGTGCTCGCGGGCTTCTTTCGCTGGCTCGACGGACCGCTGATGCGGCTGACGGATCTCTTCCTGTCGCTGCCGCTGCTGCCGCTGCTGCTGGTGATGGTGCTTTTGTTCCGCGAGGCGCTGAACGGGATCTTCGGCCCCGAAATGGGGATCTTCATCCTCATCGTCGTGGCCATCGGCGCGACAAGCTGGATGCCCACGGCGCGGATCGTGCGCGGCGACGTGCTGGCGCTGAAAGAACGCGAATTCATCCTCGCCGCGCGCTCGATCGGGACGACGAATTTCAACCTCATCACCCGGCATATCCTGCCCAACGTGATGTCGCCGATCATGGTCTCGGCCACGCTGGGGATCGCCAACGCGATCATCACCGAAAGCGCCTTGTCCTTCCTCGGCCTCGGCTTCCCGCCGGATTTCCCGACCTGGGGGCGGCTTCTCAACGATGCCACGCAATACCTGACCGAGTATCCCGAACGCGTGTTCTGGCCCGGCCTCGCGATCTCGCTCACAGTGCTGTCGATCAACTACATGGGCGACGGCATGCGTGACGCCCTCGACCCGCGCATCCGCGGCCGCTGAGGAGCGTTCGGCGCTCCGGGGTCCGAAAACCAAGCTGGACGCCCCGCGCACGGCGCTTTAAGTTGCGGACCAGACGCGACCACAAAAGGCGGCCCACATGTCCGACAGCGACCCGTCCGGCTACCAGGTGCTGGCCCGGAAATACCGGCCCGAGACCTTTGCCGACCTCGTCGGACAGGACGCCATGGTGCGCACCCTCAAAAACGCGTTCAAGGCGGACCGGATCGCGCAGGCTTTCATCATGACCGGCATTCGCGGCACCGGCAAGACCACGACCGCGCGGATCATCGCCAAGGGGATGAACTGCATCGGGCCCGACGGCACGGGTGTGCCGACCACCGATCCCTGCGGGGTGTGCGAGCATTGCACTGCAATCATGGAAGGCCGCCATGTCGACGTGATGGAGATGGACGCGGCCTCGAACACCGGGGTCGGCAATATCCGCGAGATCATCGACTCGGTGCATTACCGGGCGGCGTCGGCACGGTACAAGGTCTACATCATTGACGAGGTGCACATGCTTTCGACCGGCGCGTTCAACGCGCTGCTGAAAACGCTCGAAGAGCCGCCAGCGCATGTGAAATTCATCTTCGCCACCACCGAGATCCGCAAGGTCCCTGTCACCGTGCTGTCGCGCTGCCAGCGCTTCGATCTGCGCCGGATCGAGCCTGAGATGATGATCGACCTGCTGCGCCGCATCGCCGACCGGGAGGACGCGCAGATCAGCGACGATGCGCTTGCCATGATCACCCGCGCCGCCGAAGGCTCGGCCCGCGACGCGACCTCGCTGCTTGACCAGGCGATCAGCCATGGCGCCGGCGAAACCACGCCCGATCAGGTGCGCGCCATGCTTGGGCTGGCGGATCGTGGCCGGGTGCTGGATCTCTTTGACATGATCATGAAAGGTGACGCCGCGGGCGCGCTGTCAGAGCTTGGCGCGCAATATGCCGAAGGTGCCGATCCGCTGGCGGTGCTGCGCGACCTGTCGGAGATCACGCACTGGATTTCCGTGGTCAAGATCACGCCCGACGCCGCCGAGGACCCGACGATCGGCCCGGACGAGCGCGCCCGCGGCCTCGGCATGGCCGAGGCGCTGCCGATGCGCGTGCTGACCCGCATGTGGCAGATGCTGCTGAAGGCGCTAGACGAGGTGGCCGAAGCCCCGAATGCCATGATGGCGGCCGAGATGGCGATCATCCGGCTGACTCATGTGGCCGACCTGCCCACGCCCGAGGATCTCGTGCGTCGCTTGCAGGACGCCCCGCCGCCCGGTCCCGGCGGAGGTGCGGTCGTGCAGGCGGGGGCACGGTCCGAAAACACCGCAACGCAGGCCGACGCCCTGCCCCGACCGACCCATGCGGCGTCTCCGGGGCCGCGTGCAAGCGGCTCGGGCCAGGTCACCGCCATTGCCGCCGAGGACGAGAACGCCCTCGCGCGCTATCCGACCTTCGACCATGTGCTGGAGCTCATCCGCGCCAATCGCGATGCCAAGCTGCTGATCGAGGTCGAGGGCTGCGTGCGCCTTGCCGCTTACCGGCCCGGCCGGATCGAATTCACGCCCACAGCCGACGCGCCCTCGGATCTCGCGCAGCGCTTGGGCAGCGCGCTACAGCGCTGGACGGGCAATCGCTGGACCGTGACGCTCGTGAATTCTGCCACCGCGCCCACCATGCGCGAGGCCCGCGAGGCCGAGGAAGACGCCCTCGAAACCGAGGCGCGCGCGCATCCGCTGGTGGATGCCGTCTTCGAGGCCTTTCCCAAGGCCCGCATCACAGAGATCAAGACCCCGCAGGACATCACCGCCAAGGTCGAGGCCGACGCCCTGCCCGAGGTCGAGGATGAATGGGACCCGTTCGAAGACGACTGAACACACCGCTTGCCTGTCGCCTTTCGCGCACCGATATGATTAGAAACGGTACACAGTCTTTCGGCCCGCGGCGACACGGGCCTCGATCCAGAGGAGATAGCACGATGTTCAAGGGTTTGGGCCAGATGGGCGACATGGCGAAAATGATGAAATCCGCGCAGGAAATGCAGCAGAAGATGGCCGACCTGCAGGAAGAGCTGAAAACCATCATGGTCGAGGGTGAAAGCGGCGCCGGCCTCGTCAAGGCGACCTGCAGCGCCAAGGGCGAACTCAAGGGAATCGACATCGACCCGTCGATCTTCAACTCAGAGGACAAGGAGGTCGCCGAGGACCTGATCCTCGCCGCGATCAAGGACGCACAGGCCAAGGCGTCGCAGCGCGCGCAGGACGAAATGGGCAAACTGACCGAGGCCATGGGCCTGCCCAAGGACATGAAGCTGCCCTTCTGAGCCCGGTTTGATCTTGCTCCAAATACTCTCGCCGAAGGCGTCCTTGCCCCGCCACCGGACCGGACGGTTCCGTTGAACAGCACCCGTGACATCGACGCCCTGATCGACATGATGGCCCGCCTGCCCGGGCTCGGCCCGCGCTCGGCCCGGCGCGCGGTGTTGCACATGATCCGCAAGCGATCGGTCCTGTTGGCGCCACTGGCCGACCACATGCGGAAGGTCGCGGAAACCGCCTGCGAATGCGCGGTCTGCGGCAATATCGGCACGTCCGAGATCTGCGACATCTGCGCCGATCCGAAACGCGCCACCGGCCAGATCTGCGTGGTCGAGGATGTCGCAGACCTCTGGGCGATGGAGCGCGGGCGCGCCTTCAAGGGGCGCTACCACGTGCTGGGCGGCACGTTGTCGGCGCTCGACCAGATCGGGCCGGAAACGCTGCGCATCCCGCAGCTCGTGGACCGGGTGACGTCGGAGGAGGTCGGCGAAGTGATCCTCGCGCTCAACGCCACGGTCGATGGCCAGACGACCGCGCATTACATCGCCGACCAGCTTGACGGGCGCGTGCGGCTGACCTCGCTGGCCCAAGGTGTGCCCATCGGCGGAGAACTCGATTATCTCGATGATGGCACGATCAGCGCGGCCCTGTCGGCCCGCAAGGCGCTTTGACGGGGCTCAGCCCCGCTCGACCAGCACCGACCCCACGGAATAGCCCGCGCCGAACGAGCAGATCATGCCCCGGTCACCCGGTTGCAGATCGTCCGAATACTGCGAGAACGCGATGATCGATCCGGCCGAGGACGTGTTGGCGTAATCCTGCAAGATGTTGGGCTGCTCGTGCCGCTCTGGCACGCGACCCATGACCTTGCGCCCGATGAAATCGTTCATCGCCTTGTTCGCCTGGTGCAGCCAAAGCCGGCGCAGGGCCTGGGGCGCGACGCCCTCATCGTCGAGATGGCCAAGAATATGCGCCGAGACCAGCGGCAGCACCTCCTTGAACACGCGGCGCCC
Organism: Roseovarius sp. D22-M7; assembly: GCF_037083785.1. Classification (NCBI taxonomy): domain Bacteria; kingdom Pseudomonadati; phylum Pseudomonadota; class Alphaproteobacteria; order Rhodobacterales; family Roseobacteraceae; genus Roseovarius; species Roseovarius sp. D22-M7. The sequence continues at coordinate 37,034 of NZ_JBAPKY010000005.1, read as the reverse complement.
GTCCTGCACGAACTGCATGTCGCGCCGGTCGGCCAGGCCACCCGGCCGGCTGCGGCGCAGGAACCCGTTATTGTTGCGAATGTTGTTCGAGAATTTCGTGGCGCAGCGCGTCGATTTCACGAGGAAATGCGCGCCCTTGGCTTCCTCGGCGGGTTCGATCACCACGGCGGTGCACACGTCCCCGAAAATGAAGTGGCAATCCCTGTCGCGCCATTCGAGATGCCCCGAACATATCTCGGGGCTGACCACCAAGGCGCGGCGCGCGCTGCCGGACCGGATCATGTCCGCCGCGGCCTGGATCCCGAACGTGGCCGAGGAACAGGCGACATTCATGTCGAAGGCGAAGCCACCCGCCCCCAAGAACGACTGTATCTCGATCGCGATCGCCGGATAGGGCCGTTCGTGGTTGGACGCGGCGCAGATGACAAGGTCGATCTCCGCCGCCTCACGATCCGCCATCTTCAGCGCCTTCGCGCAGGCATCGAGCGCCATTTCCGCCATGATCCCCGGCTCGTCATTGCCGCGCTCCCGCAGGCGCGGATACATCACTTCGGGATCGAGGATGCCTGTCTTTTCCATCACATGGCGCTGCTCGATCCCCGAGGCCCCGACGATGAACTCCGATGACGACGGCGCCTTCGCATCGATCCGGCCAGCCTCGATCTCGGCAGCGTTGCGCGCGTTGAAGCGCGCCGCGTAGGCGTTGAACGCCTCGACCAGTTCAGCGTTTGTGATCACCTCTGGCGGGGTGAACACACCTGACCCGGTTATCGCGGGCTGACCCATCCCTGTTCTCCTTGCTTGTCGCGCCAGATCGTTACCGTAGTGTCACATCGTCACGCGTGACGTGACAACCGGTCAGGGGTGCCATTCTTCGTCGAAGGAATATCCGAAACCCCGACCGCGCAGTGTCAGTTCACCTGATCCGGCGGCGTCTCGCCGGCGAAAAAGGCGCGCAGATTGTCCACCGCCTTGAGGCCCATGGCCTCGCGGACTTCGAGCGCGGCGGTCCCCAGATGCGGCAGCAACACGACGTTTTCCATGGCGGTCAGCGCGTCGGGCACTGTCGGCTCATGCTCGTAGACGTCGAGGCCGGCGCCGGCGATGTGCCCCTCCTGAAGGGCCGTGATCAGCGCCGCCTCGTCCACCACGTCACCGCGCGAGATGTTGACCAGATGCGCAGTCGGCTTCATCGCCGACAGCATGTCGACGCCAATCAGGTGTCGAGTCTCGGCGCCGCCGGGCACCGCGGCGACCACGATATCGGCTTGCGCGGCAAGATCGCCCAGCGTGTCGACCTGCTGCGCCTCGACCTCGACCGGTTTCGGCGAACGGTTGTAATAGACCACCTTCATGCCGAACCCGTCGTGACAGCGCTTCGCGATGGCCTGCCCGATCCGGCCCATGCCGACGATTCCGACGGTCTTTCCGGTTACATGCAGTCCCAGCATCTGCGTCGGGTTCCAGCCGGGCCAGCGGCCCGCGCGCACCAGGCGTTCGCCCTCGCCGGCGCGTCGTGCGCTCATCAGGAGCAGTGTCATGGCAATATCGGCGGTGGCATCGGTGACCGCGCCGGGCGTGTTGGTCACGGCGATGCCGGCCCCCCGGGCCGCGCTGGCATCGATGTGATTGAAGCCGACCCCGAAATTCGCGAGGATCCGGCAGCGGCAGCTTTCGGCCCCCTCGAAGACCTCCGCCGAGAAAAGATCGCCGAGCGTCGGCAGGATCCCGTCATAAAGCGCCAGCGCGCCGCGCATCTGGCCGGGTTTCATCGGCGTGGTGTCGTCGCGGGTCTCGACCTCGAACAGCGCGCGGGCCGCATCGGTCACGCGGTCCGGCATGGGCCGGGTTATCAGGATCCGTTTCAATGCAGTCTCTCTCCCAGGGGGACGTCTTGATCGGGGCGGATCAGAACGACATCGCCCCGGCTGTCGCTCAGCCCCAGCACCAGCACTTCCGACAGGAACCTGCCGATCTGCCGGGGCGGAAAATTCACCACCGCCATCACCTGCCGACCGATCAGCGCGTCGGGCGTGTAATGCGCGGTGATCTGCGCGCTGGATCGCTTCACGCCGAGCTCGGGACCGAAATCCACCCACAGCTTGATTGCCGGGCGGCGCGCCTCGGGAAAGCCTTCGGCCCCGGTGACCCGGCCGACACGGATATCGACCTTCAGAAAATCGTCGAACGAGATCTCAGCCATCGCGCAGGGCCCGGGACCGGCCTGCTGCCGCCGCGACGGTGCGCACCATCAGCGGCGGCAGCCCGGTCGTCTCGTCCATCAGCACCTCGAGCCCGGCCTGGGTGGTCCCGTTGGGGCTGGTCACGTTCTTGCGCAGGTCGTCCGGGGTCTCGTCCGCGGCCTCGGCCAGCGCGCCGGCGCCGGCCACCGTCGCCTGCGCCAGTTGCATCGCAAGGTCAAACGACAGGCCCTCGGCCTCGCCCGCCTTCGCCAGGCACTCGATCATGTGAAAGACATAGGCCGGGCCCGAGCCAGAAACCCCGGTAACCGCGTCCATCTGCTCCTCGCCGTCGAGCCGCACGACCTGACCGACGGCCCCGAGCAACATCTCGGCCTGGTCGAGCTGCGCGACGCTGGTGCGGGCGTTGCCGACGATCGCGGTGATGCCGCGCCCGACCGCGGCGGGGGTGTTGGGCATCGCCCGAACGATCGGGGTTTTCGCGCCAAGTGCCTCTTCGAAAACGGAAATTGGCGTGCCCGCGGCGACCGACACGAACAGCGTGGCGCCATTGCCCATGTCCTGCAGTACCGGCAGCGCGTCGCCCATCATCTGCGGCTTTACGGCGACCAGAACGATGCCGGGGGCGGCGGGCGGATCCTCGTTGATCCGCACACCGGTGCCCTGCAGCCAGTTCGACGGGTTCGGGTCGATCACCCAGACCGAGGCGGGCGGCAATCCGTCCGCCAGCCATCCCTGCAACATGGCGCCGCCCATCTTGCCGCAGCCCAGTAAAACAAGGCCGGCCTCGGCAATCCGCTGCATGCTCATGGCGACCTCCGTTCGCGTTCATTCACTTGCAGCGGTGATGTTACGCGCGACCATAGGCCTCCGCAATGGCGACCTGCATCGCCTGTTTCGGGGTCTGATCGCCCCAGATGGCCAGTTGCAGCGCCGGATAGTAGCGTTCCGCGTTGAGCACGGCGGCGCTGAGAAGCGTATCGACCTGCTCGGGGCTGGGCGCCTGCGCGCCGGCCATCACGAGGCCGTAGCGATAGACCATCAACTTGTGCTCGGCCCACCAAGTGAAGGATCCCGACCAGCATTTGTCGTTGATTTCGTTGAGAATTTCAAAAAGCACCGGCAGCTTGTCATCTGGCGGCTCCATCTCGTAGGTGCAGACGAGTCGCAGGGTTTCGTCGTGATGCGACCAGGCGAGGGTCAGGGAATAGGTGCGCCACTGCCCTTCGACCGCCATGGCGATCTGGTCGTCACCGATCCGGTCGAAGTCCCAATCATGATGCTCGGCAATATGTTCAACGATATCGATGGGGTGAAGGTCATCCTGAAATTCGTGTTCGGAAAGTGCCATGGCGCCGCCTCATTTGCTATAGCGCGAGAGACGGGATACCACCCCAAGCGCTAGGTGCCTGCTCTACGGGCGGGGGCCAGTCCCGTCGCCCATACTAGATATGGTGCGGGCATCAGCATCATCTGTAAAGCGATTTGTTGGGGGCGGTGGCAATATCTTGTGGGTAACTGACAATCCACCCCAATTGAGCGGCGGGCCGCCCCTGCCCCGCCGCTCGGAGAAGGGTTCTGTACAGAATCAGCCCGGGTTTTTCACAAACTCCGCATCCCGGTGTGCACCACCGGATCGGCGCAGCCCGAAGGCTGTCGGCATTCGAAATTCTCTCTGCGCGCACTCCCGACCGGCCGGGGCGCGCGCTTTCGCACGCGTCGATGCTCTCGCAATCCCGGCCATAGGCCGCGGACACCCTGCCGCCCGGCAAAGCCGCCAGAATCCCTTGCGGCATGGCCGCTTCCCCACTTGCGGGCCACCATCCAAATGTTTAAACGCCAACGCGTGTGCCCCAATAGCTCAGTCGGTAGAGCAACTGTTTCGTAAATAGTAGGTCGGCGGTTCAAGTCCGTCTTGGGGCACCATATCATAAGCGACCGAAGCGGTGACGCTCCAGGTTTTGACGGACGTCAGGACCGTAGACCATTCCAAGGCGTCGCGGCCGTTCACCGTCGTCACGGACTGGATATTTCATTTCAGCCATGGCATCCCGAACGAACTGAAATCCCGTGGCACGTCGCCCGGGAGCGTCTTTTTTCCTGCGCATGAGGTCAGCGAACGTCGCAGAAGCCGGAACCGGAAACGCTGCCGCTCCGCTCGGACGAGTACGAGTTCATCTGCGGTGCCGGGACGTGAAGCTGCCGGGCAGGCACATGCTGCGCAAGCAGGGTGTGCGCAACCGACATCGGTGCGACCGCTTTGCGCGGAAGAGTCGGATCGCTTGTGTCATGTCAGGCCTCCGGCAAGCGCGCGAAAAGATCGCCCGAGGTGGCATCAGGCGGCATGGTGGCCAGCCATGCCTTGGCCGCCTCGCCGTCGCGCCAGTCGGGCCACAGGAACGCGCCCCCCTCGCCCTGCACGGGATTGAACCGGTACGCGCCGAGCTTTGCCAGCCGGTCGATCACCGCCAGTGTGAGATGCGGGAACCCGGGCAGGAATTCGACCGACACGATGGGCACCGGCTGTGACAACCCTGACAGCACCTCGATCTCGTAGCCCTCGACATCGACCTTGACATAGCGCGGCACGCCGAACCGCGCGATCAGCCCGTCGAGCGTGACGATACGTACCCGTTGGGTCGCATCCCACCGGACATGGGCGAAGCCCGGCGCAGCGGCGGCACCGCTGACGAAATCGGCACGCAGCGAGGACACGGTGGGGTGACGCGACGACACGGCCATCTCGACCTCGGCCTCGGCGCGGCCGGCGGCCGCCTCGACCAGCGTGATGTCGCGCGGCAGCGTGCGGCGCAGGAAGCCGGCGAAGGGCTGTTGCGGCTCGATCGCGACGACCCGCGCCCCGGCCGCGCGCATGGCACGGCTGCGGTTGCCGATATGCGCGCCCACGTCGAAGACCAGGTCGCCCGGCACCAGCAGGTCACCGTAGAACCGGCGCCACGCCCGCATCATCGCCGGATTGTGGTAGATCACCACAGAGCGCAGGAATCCGAGCCAGTGTCGCATGTCGCGTCCTTTCGCGTTGTGTGGTGTCGTGTCGTTCGCATATCTCGATGCCCCGCGACGCAGTGTCAGGGATCGACCCGATCGCGCCGCGCGCCGCCCAGCACCGCCACGGCCCCCGGCAAAGACGCCGCGATCAGCATCAGGCCGAAGGCGATGCTCGCGGTCAGCCCGCCGCTGGCCGTGCCGCCCGCCAACGGGAACAGCACCACCGCCGCGCCTTCGCGCAGGCCCCAGCCACTGATCGTGACGGGCACCAGCATCGTCAGCAGGATGATCGGGCCGAAGGCGGCGATGGCGGCCGGGCTCAGACCGTGACCGACCGCGACCGCGCATACCCCGAAGGCGGTGAGGTTGCAAAGCGCCGTCGCAAGACTGAGTGCGATCTGCGGCACGATCACCGGCGGCGCCAACAGGGACCTTCGAGCCGCATCGCGAAGCCCGCACAGCACGCTACCCATACGTCCACGTATGCGCTTGGCCCGGCCCAGGCCCAGTGGTAGACAAAGCCCGGCAGCGATGAACACCGCGACGGGCAAGAGCAGCCATGTCGGCCACGCGATACCGCCGGGCGATGTCAGCGTCACCGCGAAACTCGCGACCAAGATCACGTAAAGCCCCGCCTGTCCGGCAAGGCGCTCGAACAGTACTGCCTGCCCGGCCGCCAGAAGCCCGGCCTGCGCGCGCGAGCGCAGCGCCCGTCCCGCATCGCCGACGACGCCGCCCGGCACAGACACGTTCACCGCCTGCGCGAGGTAATATTCGCGCAGCGCCTCGCGCGCCCCCAGCCGGATCCCCAGCCGGCCTGCCGTGAGTTTCCAGCGCAGCGCTGACAGCCCGGTCTGTAATGTCAGGATCGCAACTGCCGCCACAAGCCAGCCCCACTGCGCGGTCGCAAGGCTGCGCAGCGCCTCATCGCCGCCCGCGACCCGCCACAAGAGCGCCAGAAGCGCTGCAGCCAGCACGATCTGTCCCGCGCGCAGGACCCCGGCAGGCATGCGGCGCGCCCTCATCCGCCCGCCCCGGGCGCGGCGGCCCCCGACGAATAGGTCTCGATCAGAAGGTCGCGCATCCGGTCCATGCCGAGCACGGGGTGCTCGGGATCCGGGATCAACCCGGCCCGCCATCCGCGCGCGAGGAACGGCGACACGAGATGCGCGGGCCCGATGACGTGCACGGGCACCTCCGCGCGATCGTCCAGCGCCACGAACTCGGCCGCCTGGTGATCGCCGAGGACGATCATCAGCGGCGGATCTCCGGCCTGCCGCGCGGCGTAGTCGAACACCGTGCGCAGCGCGTAATCAATCGCCTTGCGGTACTGTGCGCGCACCCGGTCACGGTCGCGCCACACCTCCTTTGGCGTGTCACCGGACGCGGCCATGGCGTTGAAGATGCGCCCGTCGCCGATCTCGTCCCAGTCGACAAGCGTCGGCACCGGCACCCAGGGCGCATGCGACGACCCGAGCGCGATCTGCGCGAAGATCGGCGCATCGCCTGCATCCTGCCGCAGCATGCGGTCCATCGCGGCGAGGGTGAACTGGTCGGGCATGGTGACCCAGTTGAACGGCGCGCCCGCGTATCCCAGGTCACGCGCCGCGAGGATCGTGTCGAACCCCATGACCTGCGCCTCGGGCCAGGCGAGTGTGATCTGCGGCATCACCGCCGCGGTGTGGAACCCCGACCGTGCCGCGAGGTGGTAGAGTGTCTCGCGCCCCGACGCGAGCACAGCCCCGTAACGCACCTGGTCGCTGACCCAAAGCCCATTGGCGAAACTGGCATGGGACAGCCAGCTTTGCCCGCCCTGCGTCGGCGCGGCGAGCAGCCCCGAGGCCGTCGACAGCCCCTTATCCGCCAGCCGGCCGGCGTTGCGGCGCAGCGTGTCGCGGTGGGTCTCGGCATAGAACCGCGTGTTGAGGCTAGTGCGCCCGTAGCTTTCGACGAAGACGACGAGCACGTCGCGGTCGATCCGGTCGAAAAGACGGGTATTGCCAGCGTGGCGATCGCGTGCCGCCGCGTGGCGGAACGTGGTCAGCTCTCGCAAGGTGTCGCGCACCAGAAGCGCCCGTTCGACCCCGACGCGCGCGGTGAAAGCCGCGCCGGGCGGCGTCGCCGGCAGGCGCCATGTGCCCATCGCGTGGCCGATCTGCGCGACGGCCAGCCCGGCGCACAGCACCGCGCCGGCGCCGGTGACCGCGCGCGCGGCGGACGGGAGCGAGACCGCGGCCCAGACCCCGGTCGCCCACCAGGTTGACGCGGCGACGGCGACCACCGCCAGCACCGCGCCGACCGCGGCAAGGGCGGTGAGAATTGGCCCGATCGCACCGGACATAAGCCGCAAACCGGCCTCGACGAGGGCGAGATCGGCCACAGGGTTGAACCCGCGCGCCAACGCCGTGAACATCGCGAAATCGGCCGCTTTAAGGACGCACAGCACGGTGATCGCGACGCTTACCACGACGCGCAGGCCAAGCGCCGCGCGCCCGCCGGCGGCAATCAGCGCAAGCAGCACCACGGGCCATTCCAGCGCGAAGAATTTCAGCGCGCGCCAGGTCAGGGCATCCGGGTGGTTCGGCTGGATCAGCAGAAGATGCAGCACGAGCGCGGCCAGCCCGAGCCGCAGGGCCACAAGGACGCCCGCGCGGGTCACGCGACGCGCCTGCCGTGAAGCCAGCGCAGATCACGGCCGAACGACACGGCAAGGGCCACCGCCGCGACCGCGACGGCCAGTCCGGCCAGCGCCGGCGGCAGAACCGGTGCCTGCAACGCCACCAGCGCGCCGATCTGCAGCACGCAGGCGAGTTTGCGCCCGAACCTCTCCGGCAAGGGCTGCGCCAGCCATGGCAGCGCCAGACCCGCCAGCGCGAAGGCGTAGCGCGGAAGGCCGAGAAGCAGCACGAGCGGCCCGGCACTATCCGCCACCAGCGCATTGAGTGCGAGGATCAGGCTGAGGCCGGCATCGACCTCCATGTCGAAGCGCGCACCGAAGGCCGAGGCCAGACCCTGCCGTCGTGCGAACCACCCGTCGAGTCCGTCGAGACCAAGCGCCAGCAGCGCCACCGCGAACACCGCCCAGTGCGGCGCCCCACCGCCCCCGAGGATCGGCGCCACGAGCGCCACGGTCAGCGCCAGCCGCGCCAGCGTCACGAGGTTGCACAGCCCGATCGCGGCATGCGGATAGCTCCCGCGCATGAACACCGCGACCGTGCCGCACAAGAGAAGGTATAGCGCGGTCACCGGCGCCGCATGCGCCAGCGGGCTGCCGAAAACCGCCAGTGTCACGGCACAGACGCCCCCGGCCCCGGCCAGCACTGCCAAGGCAAAGCGTATGGCCCAGACGGGCACGCCACGCTCCCGCGGCGCACGGTCACCTGGGGGAATTGTGTCGGGCTGGATATTGGCCATCCATCTTAGTTTAGCGCGCCACCCGAAGGATCAAGCCCGGTTGGTGTTGCATCCAAGGGTGGCGCCCCCGCACGAGCCCCTTGTCGGGGCCGTCGTGCTGCGGTTACGTGGCAGCGCTGCCCCCCCGTGTCCGCCCCGAGTGAGGCCGTCTTGACCCTGTCCCGCACCATCATCGTCATCGGCGCCGGCATATGCGGGCTGAGCGCCGCCATCTGGCTGCGCCGCGCGGGTCACGAGGTCACCCTGCTCGACCGCGAGCGGCCCGGCGCGGGGGCCTCATGGGGCAATGCCGGGCTGCTTGCCGGCTGGGGGATCGTGCCGGTCAACACGCCCGGGCTGATCCGCACGGCGGCAAAGTATCTCGCCGATCCGAACGCGCCGCTTTTCGTGCAATGGTCCCACCTGCCCCGCATGCTGCCCTGGCTGTGGCAGTTCGCGCGCAACGCCAATCCGCGCGATTGCGCGCGGATGGTCGAGGGGCTGATCCCGCTGGTCGGTGACAGCGTCGATCAGCACCGGGCGCTGGTGCGCGGCACGCTGGCCGAGAAATGGCTCGCCACCAGCGATTTCGGCTATGCCTATGCCGACCGCGCCGCGTTTGAGGCCGACGCCTATTCCTGGGATCTCAAGCGCGCCGCCGGTCACGTTCCGCAGGTGCTCGAAGGCGCCGCGGTGCGCGAGGTGGAACCGATGCTCGGGCCCGCCACGCAATGCCTGGCGCTTCTGAAAGGCCACGGGCATATCCTCGACCCCGGCGCCTACATGGCCGATCTCGCCCGCGTGCTCGAGGCCGAGGGCGGGCGCTACCTTCAGGCCACGGTCGCAGACGTCACGTTGACGGACGGGCGCATCACCCGGGTCCAAACGGATCGCGGCCCGATGCCATGCGACACCGCGGTGCTGGCGGCGGGCATCTGGTCGAAACCACTGATGCGCAGGCTTGGCCTGCGCGTGCCGCTGGAAGCCGAGCGCGGCTATCACCTGCATTTCCGCGGGCCGTCGCAGATGCCGCGCCACCCGCTGATGATCGCCAGCGGCAAGTTCGCGGTGAACCCGATGGCGCACGGGCTGCGCTGCGCCGGCACGGTCGAACTGGGCGGCATCGCGACGGGGCCGTCGCGCGCCCCGCTCGATCTGATCCGCCGCGAGACGGCGCGGGTCTTTCCCGACCTCACCTATGACAGCGCCGAGGAATGGGTGGGCTTTCGCCCCTCGACCCCCGACAGCCTGCCGCTGATCGGCGAGATCGGCTCAACCGGCGTCCACGCGGCCTTCGGGCACCAGCATATCGGGCTGACGGCGGGGCCGAAAACCGGGCGCATGGTGGCCGATCTGGTCTCGGACAAACGCCTCAACATCGACCTCGGGCCCTATGACGCGAACCGCTTCACCTGATCGCCACGCCGCGATCTTGCAAAGATCGCGGTCCGAAATCTTTGGAAGATTTCGCCCCCCAGCTCAATCGTAGCTGCGCAGATCCTCGATCACCTTGCCGTCATTCGGCAAGGTCCCCGGCGGCACGATCTCGATCTGCCCCTTCAGCTTCAGCGTGTCGCGCACCGCCTCGGCATAATGCGCCGCCTCGCCCCCGGTTGCCTCGATGCGCACGGTCATGACATCCGCCTCGCCCTCGCGGCTGGCGATCACGCGGGCGCGGGAAATTGCCTCATGCCGCGCCACCAATGCGGCCACCTGCTCGGGGCGCACGAACATGCCCTTGATCTTGGTGGTCTGATCGGCGCGTCCCATCCAGCCCTTGATGCGCATGTTTGTCCGCCCACAAGGGCTTGTCCCCTCCAGCACGGCGCTCAGGTCGCCGGTGGCGAAGCGGATCAGCGGGTAGTCTGGGTTGAGCGTGGTGACCACAACCTCGCCGACCTCGCCCGCCGCCACCGGATCACCGGTGCCCGGGCGTACGATCTCGACGATCACCCCCTCCTCGACGATCATCCCGTCCTGCGCCCCGCTTTCATAGGCGATATTGCCGAGATCGGCGGTCGCGTAGCATTGCAGGCAGGATATCCCGCGCGCGGCGTATTCGTTGCGCAGTGACGGGAACAGCGCCCCGCCCCCCACCGCCGCCTTGGTGATCTGCAAATGAAGCCCCATCTCGTCGGCCTTGTCGAGGATGACCTTCAGGTAATCCGGCGTGCCGGCATAGGCCGTAACGCCCACGTCATGCGCGGCGCGGGCCTGCAACTCGGTCTGCCCGGTGCCGGCGGGCAGTACCGCGGCGCCCACGGCGCGCGCGCCGCTTTCGAAGATCATGCCGGCCGGGGTCAGGTGGTAGCCGAAGCAGTTCTGCACGATATCGCCCTGCCCCACGCCGCAGGCATGCAGGAACCGGCCCACACGCCACCAGTCATGGCCGGCGCCGCCGGGCTCGTAGATCGGGCCGGGCGACTGGAAGACATGCGCGAAACCATGCGGCGGCAGGCGCGTCAGCCCGCCGAACGGGGCGGCATCCTCCTGCGCGCGCCCGAGGTCGGATTTGCGCAGCACCGGCAGATGCCCCAGTTCGGCCGCGCCGATGATCTCCCGCGGCTCGACCCCGTCCAGCGTGGCGCCGTAGCCAGACAAGGCCTGTGCCCGCGCGATCTGTTCGGGAAGATCTCGGGCGATCGCCTCGGCGCGGTCGGCGGCGCTGCGGGTCTCCAACTCGTCGTAATACTGCGTCATGCCATCATCCTTCGGCGCGGGCTGCGAATTGCGACAGGACCACCGTCACGCGAGCCACCTCTTGCGGCGGCGATAGCTGCGCACGTCGCGGAACGATTTGCGGCCCTCCTCGGCCATGCCGAGATAGAATTCCTTCACATCGGGGTTCTCGCGCAGATCGGCGGCGGGGCCATCCATCACCACGCGCCCCGATTCCAGGATATAGCCGTGATGCGCGAAGCGCAGCGCGACATTGGTGTTCTGCTCGGCCAGAAGGAAGGTGTAGCCCTCCTTCTCGTTCAATGACTTGACGATCCCGAAGATCTGCTCGACCAGTTGCGGCGCCAGCCCCATCGACGGCTCGTCCAACAGGATCGTCTCGGGCCTGGCCATCAGCGCGCGCCCGATCGCCACCATCTGCTGCTCGCCGCCAGAGGTATAGCCCGCCTGGCTGCGACGACGCTCCTTGATGCGCGGGAAATACTGGTAGACCATGTCGAGATCCGCGTCGATCTGGCCGCGCGAGGCGCCGCGTGTATACGCGCCGGTCAGCAGGTTCTCCTCGACCGTCAGATGCTCGAAGCAGTGCCGCCCCTCCATCACCTGCACCACCCCGCGCTGCACCAGGTCCGAGGGCAGCAGGTGCTGCACCCCCTCGCCGCGGTAGCGGATCGACCCCTTCGTGACTTCGCCGCGTTCGGATTTCAGAAGGTTGGAGATCGCCTTGAGCGTGGTGGTCTTGCCGGCCCCGTTGCCCCCCAGAAGCGCGATGATCCCGCCCTTGGGCACGTCGAGGCTGACGCCCTTCAGCACGAGGATCACGTGATTGTAGATCACCTCGATATTGTTGACCTCCAGAAGAGGCTCGTCACGTGACGACGCATCCAGCATCAAAACTCTCCGCCTTCAGGGGACGCAGGGCGTCCGTCTTCATCTTTCCGTAAATACTCGAATTCGCCCGGCCGCCCAGACCCGCGGCGGCCGGGCATCGCGTCGCCCGCTCAGCAGCGCGGCTCTATGCCGTTCTCCTCGGCATATTGCTTCGAATCCTCCGCGACGAGCTGCGAGATGATCTCCTGGTCCGACTGGAAGTAATCGGTGATCAAGTCGAACTCGCCGGCCTCGGCATTCCACTGCGACACGGCGCCCATGCCGTTGCCGCCGTGGTTTTCGCAGGTCACGGTGAATTCGGGGCCGAAATTCGGCAGACCGAGCGCCGCCATCTTCTCCTCGGTCATCTCTAGGTTCTCCATGCCGTCACGCATCTGTGCCGCGTCGATGGCGCTCATGCCGTGCATCTCCTGCGCGGTCTTGACGGCTTCGGCGGCCAACATCGCGGCATACATGCCCCGGTTGTATAGCACGGTCCCAAGCTGGTCGCCCGCGCCGGCGGCGTTGCCGGTATCGACGACATGCTCGCGGATATCGTCATAGACCGGGTAATCCGAACCGAGGTTGTGGAAAGTCAGCGCCTTGTAGCCATCGGCCCCGGCGCCGGCCGATTTCACGTCATTCTCGGATCCCGACCACCAGATGCCGATGAACTGGTCCATCGGGTAGCGGATGTTCACCGCTTCCTGGATGGCGACCTGGTTCATAACGCCCCAGCCCCACATGATCACGTTGTCGGGGCGTTCGCGCCGGATCCGCAGCCATTGCGAGCCCTGCTCCTGCCCGGGATGGTCCACCGGCAGCAGCATCAGCTCGAATCCGTGCTTCTTGGCCAGCTCTTCCAGCGTGCGGATCGGCTCCTTGCCGTAGGCGGAATTGTGGTAGACCAGCGCGATCTTGCGGCCCTCGATATTCCCGCCGTTCTCGTCAAGGATATGGGTGATCGCATGGCTCGCCCCGTCCCAGTAATTGGCCGGGTAGTTGAAGACCCACTCGAACACCGCGCCGTTCTTGGCAGACGTCCGGCCGTAGCCCATCGTGTGCAGCGGGATGCCGTCGGCGCTGGCCTTGGGAATCAGCTGGTAGGTGATGCCCGTCGACAGCGGCTGGTAGATCAGCGCGCCGTCGCCCGCGCCCTTGGTGGCCTCGTAGCACTCGACGCCCTTCTCGGTGTTGTAGCCGGTCTCGCATTCCACGAGGTTGATGCGCTCGCCGCCGATGCCGCCATCACGCTGGTTGAGCAGCGTGAAATAATCCTGGTAGCCGTCCGAGAACGGCACGCCGTTCGCGGCATATGGCCCGGTGCGGTAGCTGGTATCGACGATCGTCAATTCGGCCATGGCCGGCCCCGCGGCCAGTGCCACGGCGGTCGCCGCCATCATAAGGTTCTGTCTCATCGGTTGGGTCCTCCCTTGGTTTTATACTGTGTCGCGCGGGGCGGGTCGCCCCGGCGCATCCTAACGGTCCTTCAATGCGGGAAGGGCCAAAGCCTCAGTTTCTCCTTCGCCACGCGCCAGAGTTGCGCCAGCCCGTGCGGTTCTGCCACCAGAAAGACGATGATCAGCCCGCCGACGATGACAAGTTCCAGATGCGCGGCAAGGTCCGTGGGCCAGCCGAGCGTGCCCACCAGCGTGTTCTTCAAGAGCACTGGCAGCAGCACAAGGAATGCGGCCCCGGCAAAGCTGCCGAAGATCGAGCCCAGACCGCCGATGATCACCATGAAGAGCACCAGGAACGACTTGTTGATGCCGAAGACCTCGCCCACCTCGACCGCGCCCAGATAGACCGCGAAGAACAGGGCGCCCGAGATGCCGACAAAGAACGAACTGACCGCGAAGGCGCTCAGCTTGGCCCTCAGCGGGTTCACCCCGATGATCTCGGCGGCGATGTCCATGTCGCGGATCGCCATCCACTTGCGCCCGGCCATGCCGCGCGTCAGGTTGCGCGCCACGAACGCCGATCCGACCACGAAGACGAGGCAGAACAGGTACGTGGCCCAGGGCGCGGTCTCGGCGCCGGTTATCGGCACGCCGAAGATGGTGCGCTCGGGCGCGCTGATCTGGCCCGAGGCCGAGTAGTTGTAGAACCACGGCACACGGTTGAACAGCCACACCAGGAAGAACTGCGCCGCCAATGTGGCCACGGCAAGGTAGAAACCCTTGATGCGCAGGCTTGGCAGGCCGAAGAGAACGCCGACGGCAGCGGTGATGCCCCCGGCAATTACGATGTGAAAGAAGATGTTCACGTCGGGAAAACCGGTCATCAGCTTGTAGCAGGCATAGGCGCCAACGGCCATGAACCCGCCGGTGCCAAGGCTGACCTGCCCGCAATATCCGACAAGGATGTTCAGCCCGATCGCCGCGATCGAATAGATCAGGAAGGGCAGGAATATGGCGTTGACCCAGTAGTCGTCGATCACGAACGGCACCACCGCGAAGGCGGCGACCAGCACCGCGTAATAACGGTAGCGGTCGAACCGGATCGGAAAGGTCTGGCTGTCATCGACATAGGAGGTCTTGAAATCCCCCGCCTCGCGGTAAAACATTCAGAGAACCTCCCCGTGTATGTCATCGTCATCGCGTTTTTCGGCGCGGTTGGCGGGTCTGGCGTACCCCGTCGACTCGGCATGGCGCACAAGCCAGAAATAGGCGAGCATGCCCACGCCCCCGCCGATCGCCGCAAGAAGGGCGGCGGTGACCATCTGGCCGGCACTGTCCACCCGCGCCGACAGTGCGAGATAGCCGAACGCCCAGAACCCCGCCCAGGCGATAACGTTGACGATGGCGATCAGCTTTGTCATGGCTATACCCTTTCGATGATCTTCTCGCCGAACAGGCCCTGCGGCCGGAACACGAGGAAGAGAAGCGCCAGCACATAGGCGAACCAGTTCTCGGTGGCGCCGCCCACCATCGGGCCGACGAGGAACTCGAACATCTTCTCGCCCACGCCGATGATCAGCCCGCCGACGATGGCGCCGGGGATCGAGGTGAAGCCGCCCAGCATCAGCACCGGCAGCGCCTTCAGCGCGATCAGCGACAGCGAGAACTGCACGCCGGACTTGGTGCCCCACATGATGCCCGCGACGAGCGCCACGAACCCGGCCAGCGACCAGACCATGATCCAGATGAACTTCAGCGAGATGCCGACCGACAGCGCCGCCTGATGGTCGTCGGCCACGGCGCGCATCGCGCGACCGTACTTGGTGTATTGCGCGAAAAGCACCAGCGCGATCACCAGCAGCACCGCCACCAGCGTCGCCGCGAGGTCGAGATTGTCGATGAAGAACCCATACCCGAATATCTCGTAGGTGACCTCGTCGATGGTCGCGTTGATCCCCTGCGGCAAGCCGACATCGAGATTCTTGATGTCACTGCCCCACATCATGTCGCCGAACCCTTCGAGAAAATAGGCCAGCCCGATTGTCGCCATGAAGAGGATGATCGGCTCCTGCCCCACCAGATGCCGGAAGATGAACTGGTTCACCGCCCATGCCAGCGCCACCATAACCGCCATTGTCAAAAGGATCGCTGCGAAGGCGGGCACGTTCCACCCGAAATTGTGGATATCCGTGCCGAAGGTGGCGTTTATCAGATGCGAGAAGGGCACGCGCCCCTCCATGATCCCCACCAGCGTCATCGCCGCGAAAAGCGCCAGCACGCCCTGGCTGAAATTGAAGATCCCGCTCGCCTTGTAGATCAGCACGAAACCGAGGGCGACCAACGAGTAGAGCACCCCGGTCATCAGCCCGTTGAGAAAGACCTCCATTCCCCAAACCAGTTGATCAGGCATCAACGTGTCTCCCCTGCCGTTGTCTGTTGTCGGCCGGCGCGCGGCGCGCGGCCACCGTGATATCGGTGGTGATGTCAGTCATGCGCGACCCCCAGATAGGCGTCGATCACGTCTTGGTTGCGCCGCACCTCGTCGGGCGAGCCGTCGCCGATCTTCTTGCCGTAATCCATCACCACGACGCGATCCGACAGGTCCATGACCACGCCCATGTCGTGCTCGATCAGCGCGATGGTGGTGCCGAACTCGTCGTTGAGATCGAGGATGAAGCGGCTCATGTCCTCTTTTTCCTCTACATTCATGCCCGCCATCGGCTCGTCGAGCAGCAGGATCGACGGCTCGGCGGCCAGCGCGCGCGCCAGTTCCACCCGCTTCTTCAGACCGTAAGGCAGCCGGCCGACGGGGGTCTTGCGGATATGCTGGATTTCGAGGAAGTCGATGATCCGCTCGACGCGTGCGCGGTTCTCAACCTCCTCGCGCTCGGCGCGGCCCTTCCAGATCGCCTGCGCGAAAAGCCCGGAGGACATGTGCCGGATGCGCCCCGTCATCACGTTGTCGAGCACCGACATCCCGTCGAACAGCGCGATGTTCTGGAAGGTGCGCGCGATGCCCTGCTGCGCCACCTGGTAGGGCTTCATCGCCGGGCGCTTCTCGCCCATGTACCAGACCTCGCCCTCCTGCGGCTTGTAGAATCCGCTGATGACGTTCAGCATCGACGACTTGCCGGCACCATTGGGGCCGATGATGGCGCGGATCTCGCCCTCTCGGATGTCGAAACTGATATCCTTGATCGCCACCACGCCGCCGAAGCGCAGCGTGATGTTGCGCATTTCCATCACCACGGGGCCGATGCTGCGGCCGTCCTCGGTGGTGTATCCGTCCGGGCTCATGTCGTTCATTCCGCCGCCGCCTTTGCTGTCTCAAGGGGCACCACGGCGGCGTCGCGGATCTGCAGCGTGGCGCTGATCGACCCCTTGCGACCGTCCTCGTAGGTCACTTCCGTGGTGGTGTGGATCTCGCGTGAACCATCGTAAAGCGCGGTCACCAGATCTCCAAATTTCTCCGAGATCACGTTGCGGCGCACCTTGCGGGTGCGGGTCATCTCGCCGTCATCCGCGTCAAGCTCCTTGTGCAGCACGAGGAACCTGTGCACCTGGCAATGCGCCAGCATCGGGTCCTGCGACAGGCTGCGATTGGCCTCCTCGACATGGTCCTGGATCATGTCGAGCACCTTCGGGTGTCCCGCCAGTTCCTGGTAGGAGGCATAGCCGATATTGTTGCGCTCGGCCCAGTTGCCGACCGCTGTCAGGTCGATGTTGAGAAACGCCGCGCAGATCTCCTGGTCGTTGCCGAACACCACGGCCTCGAGGATGTTGGGGTAGAATTTCAGCTTGTTCTCGACATATTTGGGCGCGAACATCCTGCCATCGGCCATCTTGCCAACGTCCTTGGCGCGGTCGATGATCCGCAGATGCCCCGAACCTTCCTCGAAGAACCCGGCATCGCCGGTGGCGACCCAGCCGTCCTCGTCCTTGGTCTTAGCGGTGCTTTCAGCGTTCTTGTAGTAATATTCGAACACCCCGGGGCCGCGGTAATAGACCTCTCCATTGGGGTCGATGCGCACCTCGACACCCGGCGCAGGCACGCCCACCGTGTCGCTGCGCACCTCGCCATCGGGCTGCAGCGTGATGAAGACCGAGGCCTCGGTCTGGCCGTAAAGCTGCTTCAGGTTGATGCCCAGCGAGCGATAGAAATCGAAGATCTCGGGGCCGATCGCCTCGCCCGCGGTATAGCCGACGCGCACGCGCGACAGCCCAAGCGTGTCCTTCAGCGGGCCATAGATCAGAGCATGCCCGAGCGCGTAGCGGACCCGGTCCATGCCGCTGACCGCGTGCCCGTCAAGAATCGCCGGCCCGACGCGCCGCGCCAGCGCCATGAAATGATCGAACAGCGCCTTTTTCAGGCGCGTCGCATCCTCCATCCGGATCATCACGTTGGTCAGCTGCGTCTCGAACACGCGCGGCGGGGCGAAGTAATAGGTCGGCCCGATCTCGCGCAGATCGGTCTGCATGGTCTCGGGGCTTTCCGGACAGTTGACGCAGAAGCCGCACCAATAAGCCTGCCCGATGGAAAAGATGAAATCGCCCACCCATGCCATCGGCAGGTAGGCGAGTACTTCCTCGTCGCGGGACAGGTGGTCGAAGTCGGCCGAGGATTTCGACGCCTCGATGATGTTGCGGTTGCTCAGCACCACGCCCTTGGGCTTGCCGGTGGTCCCCGAAGTGTAAAGCATCACGCAGACGCTGTCGTAATTCAGCTTTTCGCGGCGTGCCTTCAACGTGTCGATGAATTCGTGACGCGCCGCGCGTCCCTGCTGCTGGATGTCGATGAAGCGGTGAAGCTTCGAGTGGTCGTATTTCCGCAAGCCCCTGGGGTCGACATAGATCATGTGCTCCAGCTGGTGCAGACCCTCCTGCACCTCGATCAGCTTGTCGACCTGCTCCTGGTCCTCGACGATCGCGTAGCGCGCGCCGCAATGGTCCATGACATACGCCATCTCCTCGGCGGCGGCATCCTGGTAAAGCGGCACGGGAATCGCGCCCGCCGATTGCGCGGCGACCATCGCCCAGTAGAAATGCGGCCGGTTGCGCCCGATGATGGCGACGAAATCGCCGGTCTCCACGCCAAGGTTCAGAAGGCCCAGTGCCAGCGCCTCGATCTCCGCCTCGGCCTCGGCCCAGGTCCAGCTTTGCCAGATCCCGAATTCCTTCTCGCGGTAGGCGGGTTTGCCCCCGAACCGCGTGGCGTTGCGTTGCAAGAGCGCCGGAACGGAATCCATCCCGTCCGTCGCCTGTGACGGCTGTGCCAAATCCTTGTCCTCCCCTTTGTCCGCCTCCACGGACACGGCGTCGCCCCAAGGCGATTCTCTCCCACCCCAAGTCGTGCCTGAATATCCTTCGCGGTCAACTTTTTCCTGATCATTGCGCAATCCTTACGAATTGTAACAGACCGCGCGGGACGGTCTTGCGCCCGGTGGCCGCGGTGCTATCCACATACGCGAAAGGACGCAGTCATGCCCCCCAGCCGCGCCGATCGCGACGCCATGACCATGGCCGGGCTGAACCTCATTCAGCAGGCACTGACGATCTACGACCAGAAACTGCGCCTTGCCGTCTGCAATCGCCGTTTCCAGGAGATGTTCGACCTGCCCGACGCGCTGGTGACACCCGGCGCCGATTTCGCCGACACGATCCGCTATCTCGCGGCGCGCGGCGATTACGGTGACGTAGGCTGCGTCGATGACTTCGTGTCCACGCGCGTCGAGATCGCCCGCGCGTTCGAGCCGCATTACATGGAACGCACTCGCGCCAACGGCCGCACGATCAGCGTCGAGGGTACGCCGCTGCCGCAGGGCGGCTGGGTCACCGTCTATACCGACATCTCCACCACCAAACGGCAGGAGGCGCTGCTGCGCGCCCGCTCGGCGGAACTTTCCGACCAGCTTCTGAGCTATTCAGAGGACCTGTCGGCGGCCAACCGCGAACTCGAGGCGACGATCACCGCGCTCGAAGAGGCCAAGAGCCAGATCACCGAGGCCGAGGCACGCACGCGGCTGACCGCCGAGATGATGCCCGCGCATATCGCACATGTCGGCCCGGACCGCTGCTACACCTATTCAAACCGGCGGCTGACCTCGGTCATGCCCGGCTCGCGTGCAGATCTCATCGGCGTGCATGTCGCCGAGGTGCTGGGGCCGCAGCCGTGGTCGCTGATCCGCCCGGAGCTCGACCGCGCCTATGCAGGGCAGCCCTCGGTATTCGAATTCACCCACGAACCCAGTGCGCGCCGCATCCGCGTGGCGCTGACACCCGACCCGACCAGCGGCGGGGTCTATATCCTGTCGATGGACATCACCCGCGAAAGCCAGACCCGCGCGGCGCTGCAACAGACCCGCCGCCGCGAGATGGCGGCGCAACTGACCAGCGGTCTGGCGCATGATTTCTCGAACCTGCTGACCATCATTCTCGGGATGCAGTCGCGGCTGGGCCGCATGGGGCTTCCGGATCCCGCACAGGATCTGGTCAACGCCACGCTGGCGGCGGCGCGGCGGGGCGGCGGACTTTTGGGCCGCATCGCCGACATGACCGGCCCGCGCGAGCATGAACCGGTGCCCACCGACCTTTCGGCCTTTCTCGGCGATCTCGAGACGCTGGCCCGCTCCACGCTGCCCTCTGGCATCGCCCTGCGGATAGAAACCGAAGGCACGGCCGACCGCTACCTGCTCGATGCTGGGATGCTGCAGGATTCGCTGCTCAACCTCGTGCTCAACGCCCGCGACGCCTGCGGCAGCCGCGGCAGCATCACCATCACCGCGCACCCCGTGCAGGACACCTGGCTGGAATTCACCGTCGACGATACCGGTCCCGGCTTCACCCCCGAGGCGATCAATCACGCGCTCGACCCGTTCTTCACCACCAAGGGCGGTGAGGGATCGGGGCTGGGGCTGTCGATGGTCTACGACATGACCAAGCTTGCCGGCGGGCGCGTCACCCTGGGCAATTCCGGCGATGGCGGGCGGGTCGCGCTGCGCCTGCCGCTGCGCCCCGCCGGCACCGCGCGCCCGCCCGGCCTCGTCCTGCTGGTCGAGGACAGCCCCGACCTGCGCAGCGCGCTGCGCGAGATGCTGCGCGGCGCCGGTCACAGCGTGATCGAGGCGACCAGCGTGGACGAGGCCGCGGCGCTCATCGCGGACCTGCCGGAAATTTCGGTTGTGCTGTCGGACATCGTGCTCGAAGGACACCGCTCCGGGCTCGATCTGGCGGACGTGCCGCGCCGGGATGACTGCCCTCTGATCCTGATGACATCGCTGCCGCCCGACGACCCGCTCGCCCGCTCCGCCGCCGACCGCGCCCCGGTGCTGCGCAAGCCCTTCACCGCGCTGCAACTCGACGCGGCGCTTGCATCGGGTGACGGCGCGTGACCGCACCGCTGGTCACCATCCTCGACGACGAGCCCGAGATCCGCACGATGCTCGCCGATGCGCTTGGCGAGGCGGGGTTTCGCACCATGGCCTTCGGCCGCGCCACCGAATTCGAGGCCGCGCTGCGCCAGGCCCATCCCGATGTCTGCCTTGTGGATCTGTCGCTGCCCGATCGCGACGGGCTGGCGCTGGTGCACCGGCTGGCGCTTGAACAAGGGGCGACGGTGATCATCATATCGGGCCGCGCGCAGGTGCAGGACCGCGTCACGGGGCTGGAGCTTGGCGCCGACGACTACATCATCAAGCCGTTCGATCCGGCCGAGGTCGTGGCCCGCATCCGCGCCCGCCTGCGCCGCGGTGCGCCCGCACCGCAAACCAGCGCCACGGCGCAGTTCAACGGCTGGACCGCACATTTCGACCGCTACGTGCTGGCCGACGAGGCCGGGGTCGAGACGGCGTTCTCGCATGCCGAGGGCGAGGTGCTGCGCCTCTTTCTCGACCGCCCCAAGCGCCTGATCTCGCGCCAGGCCATGCAGGAGGGCTTGGGCGGTGCGGCAGGCGACAGCTTCGACCGCGCGATGGATGTACGCATCTCGCGCCTGCGCACCAAGCTGCGCGAGGATCCCCGCAACCCCCGCCTGATCAAGACGATCTACGGCGCGGGCTACATCTTCCTCGGTGACGTGACCTGGCTGTGACCGTTCAGGCGCGCAGCCGCAAACCCTCGGGATCAAAAGGCGGCGCGGGCAGGATGCGCGCCCGGTGCGGCTGGCCCAGCACCATCACCTCGACCTCCGTGCCCGCCGCGACATCCGGCGCGACATAGCCCAGGGCGAGGCTCTGACCCACCCAGTGCCCGTACCCCCCCGAGGTTACGCGCCCGACGCCGCGCCCGCCCTGAAAGATCGGCTCGCCCCCGGTCGCGTCGGCGTTGGAGGCCGTCACGTCGGCCTCGTCCAGCGCCATCAGAACCAGCCGCTCGCGCGGGGCGCGGCCGATCACCGCCTCCAGCGCGCCGCGATTCAGGAAATCCTTCTCCATCCGGCACAGCCGGTCGAGCCCGGCCTCCTGCGGCCAGTATTCCGGACCGTATTCGCGCCCCCAGGATCCGTAGCCCTTTTCCAGCCGCAGGCTCATCAGCGCCCGGCTGCCGACAGGGCCCGCGTGCATCTTGCGCCCTGCGTTGAGCAAAGCGTCGTAAAGCCGCGCCTGGTCGGCGGCGGCGCAATGCAACTCCCACCCGAGATCGCCGGTGAAACTGACCCGCAGCGCCAGGCAATCGACACCTGCGACCCCGATCTGCCGGCTCGCCATGAAGGGGAAATCCTCGGTCGCCAGCGACGCCTCGGTCAGCGGCTGCAACATCTCGCGCGCCTGCGGCCCCGCGACGTTGAAGCCGCAGACGGCCTCGGTCAGGCTTTCAAACACGGTGCCCTCGGGCAGCGGTACGGCGTCGAAGAACCGCCTGTGATAGCGCTCGGCTAGCCCCGAGGAAATCACCCGGAACTCGTCTGCGGCCAGCCGGGTCACGGTGGCATCGCCCGCGATCCCGCCGCGCACGCCGATCAGCGGTGTCAGGCAGGACCGGCCCACCGCGGTCGGCATCCGGTTGGCGAAGACCGCGTTCAGCCAGTCCTCGGCGCCGGGCCCCGCGACCCGGTACTTGGCGAAGTTGGAAATATCGATGATCCCGGCCCGCTCGCGCACCATGCGGCATTCCGCGCCGACCGGCCCCCACCATTTCTGCCGGGTAAAGCCTGCGCCGTCCTCGGTGCCGGGGCGATCGGCGAACCACAGCGGATGCTCCCAGCCGTAATTCAGCCCGAAAACCGCGCCCATGGCGCGCTGCGTCTCATAGACCGGCCGGGTCCGCAACGGACGTCCCGCGTCGCGCTCCTCGCCGGGGAAATGGATGGCGAAGCGATGCGCGTACTGATCACGCACCCGCGCCTTGACGAAGTCGCGATCATTCGCCCACGCCCCGAACCGCGCGATATCCCATGCGAACATGTCATGCGACATCTCGCCATGGACCAGCCATTCGGCCACCATCAACCCGATGCCCGCCGACTGGCTGAATCCCGGAATGATCCCGCAACAGGCGAAATAGCCGCGCAGTTCGGGCACCGGCCCGAGGATCACATTGGCATCGGGCGACCAGATCATCGGCCCGTTGATCACCCGCTTGATGCCGGCCTCGGCCACCGCGGGCACGCGGGTAATGGCGCGCATCATGTTGTCCTCGATCCGGTCGAGATCGTCGGGAAATAGATCATGCGCGAAATCCAAGGGCGTGCCGCCCTCGGCCCAGAACCGCATGTCGCGCTCGTAGGCGCCGATCAGCAGGCCCTTGCCCTCCTGGCGCAGGTAGTATTCGCCATCGCGATCCGCGACCGAGGGCAGCCGCCGATCCAGCGCGGCGATCGCCGGCATCGCCTCGGTGACGAAATACTGGTGCTCGGTGGGCTGCAACGGCAGTTCGATCCCGGCCAGCTTGGCAACCTCGCGCGCCCAGAGGCCGGCGGAGTTGATCACCCACGGCGTGCGGATCTCGCCGCGCGGCGTCTCGACGATCCAGCTGCCATCGGGCTGCGCCTGCGTCGCGGTCACCGGGGTGAAGCGATGGATCTCGGCGCCGCGCGCCCGCGCGCCCACGGCATAGGCATTGGTCACGCCGGACGGGTCGACATTGCCGCCATCGGGTTCGAACATGATCGAGCGGATGCCGTCGAAATCGACAAGCGGGTGCAGCCGTTCGGCCTCGTCGCGCGAGATGTCGTGGAAATTCATCCCGTAAAGCCGCGCCTTGGCGGCCTGCAACCGCAACTGGTGCGCGCGGTCCTCGGTCTGCGCGAGGTACAGGCTGCCGGGCTGGAACACCCCGCAGCTTTGGCCGGTCTCGGCCTCGAGCTCGTTGTAAAGCGTCATGGTGTAATGCTGCAGACGGCTGATATTGGCGCTGTCATGCAGCCCGTGCGTGTTGGCTGCCGCGTGCCAGGTCGACCCGCTGGTCAACTCGTCGCGCTCCAGCAGCACCACGTCGTGCCAGCCCAGTTTCGCGAGATGGTAAAGTATCGCGCATCCGATGACGCCGCCGCCGATCACGACGGCCTGTGCATGGGTTTTCATCGTGCAGCCCCCAGCTTGTCCATGGGATCAATTTGGCCTGCACGCGCGCGCCCCGATCGCCCATCCCCGACACGACATGTCGCTGCGGTTTCCTCACGCCTCGAATATCGCGGTGTTCACGCGACCGCCGTACAATACATCGAAACACGAGGGATGGCCGCGCCGCCGGGGCTTTCGAGTATTTTTGGAAAGATGAAGCGACGTGTCGCTAGTCTCCTTCGTCCGGGTCAGGCTGGCCCACACCGAGAAACACGCGTTTCAGCGGGACGATCCAGATAAAGCCCAGCACGATATAGACCAGCAACTCGATCCAGATCGAGGGGCGGTCGATCCACGCCACGAGGTTAACGGCGACGATGATATAGGCCGGCAGACCGATCAGCAGCACCACCAGCGACCAGCGTTTCCGGGCCTTGTGACTCAGCGCCATGCGTCCTCCTTGCGCGGCTCAATCCGCAAACGGGTCGGTCACGAGAATCGTGTCCTCGCGCTTCGGTGAGGTTGAAAGTAGTGCGACCGGGCAATCGATCAACTCCTCGACGCGGCGCACATACTTGATCGCGTTGGCCGGCAGATCGGCCCAGCGTCGCGCGCCTTCGGTCGATTCCGACCAGCCGGGCATGTCCTCGTAGACCGGCACGCAGCGCATCTGCTCTTCGGCGGCGATCGGCAGATGATCCAGCCGCGTCCCGTCGAGGTCGTAGCCCACGCAGATCCGCAGCGTCTCGAACCCGTCCAGCACGTCGAGCTTGGTCAGCGAGATCCCTTTGACGCCGCTGATCGCGCAGGTCTGGCGCACCAGGCACGCGTCGAACCAGCCGCAGCGCCGCTGCCGCCCGGTCACCGTGCCGAACTCGTGCCCACGCTCGCCAAGCCGCTGGCCGTCGGCATCCTGCAACTCGGTGGGGAACGGGCCTTCGCCCACGCGGGTGGTGTAGGCCTTGACGATCCCCAGCACGTAATCGATCGCGCCGGGGCCG
Source organism: Roseovarius sp. D22-M7 (assembly GCF_037083785.1). NCBI lineage: Bacteria > Pseudomonadati > Pseudomonadota > Alphaproteobacteria > Rhodobacterales > Roseobacteraceae > Roseovarius > Roseovarius sp. D22-M7. The sequence continues at coordinate 11,985 of NZ_JBAPKY010000005.1, read as the reverse complement.
ATGCCCACCCCGGTTGCGGCCTGCCCGGCGATGGTGTTCGACGAGGTGACGAAGGGATAGGTGCCGAAATCGATGTCCAGAAGCGCGCCCTGCGCGCCCTCGAACAGGATCCGCTTGCCGGCGCGGCGCCGCTCGCCGATCACCTTCCAGACCGGCGCGGCATAGGGCAGGATGCTGGGCGCGATCTCGCGCAGGCCCTCGATCAGCGCCTCGCGATCCACCGCTTCGATCCCGAGGCCGCGGCGCAGCGGGTCGTGGTGCTGCAGCGCCCGGTCGACCCGGGCGATCAGCGTCGCCTCGTCGCCGAGATCGGCCACCCGCACCGCGCGCCGCCCGACCTTGTCCTCGTAGGCGGGGCCGATGCCGCGCCCGGTGGTTCCGATCTTGGTGCCCTTTGATGCGGCCTCTTCGCGCGCGCGGTCGAGCTGGCCGTGGATCGGCAGGATCAGCGCGGTGTTCTCGGCGATCATCAGCGTCTCGGGCGTGATCGTCACACCCTGCTCGCGGATTTTCTCGATCTCCTCGACCAGGTGCCACGGGTCGAGCACGACGCCGTTGCCGATCACCGACAGCTTGCCCGCGCGCACCACCCCCGAGGGCAGCGCGTTGAGCTTGTAGACCGTGCCGTCGATCACCAGGGTATGGCCTGCATTGTGCCCGCCCTGAAAGCGCGCGATCACGTCGGCGCGCTCGCTCAGCCAGTCGACGATCTTGCCTTTTCCCTCGTCGCCCCATTGGGCGCCCACGACGACGACGTTTGCCATGCTTTATCCTTCGGCATCAGGTCTATACCGTGGCAGGGTATAACGGCGCCGGATGGCGGGCGAAACCGCTAAATCCCGCGGGCCCTTGCGCGACAGGTTCGCGGTCCGGCTGCCGCATCGGGGTAAACTTCCCCCTCGACAGCAGAATTTTTCTGGATGAATTCACAAATCCTGACCAAGCCCCTTATTGCCTGATCCGCATGGCATTCGTTGTGCTCTTGCCGCCCCCCCCCCCCCCCCGGACATTGCCGGGTTGCGGGTGCCGGCCGGATTGCTTAGGTAAAGTGTGGAAACGCGCTCAAGTGATAGGCTCTCTGTCCCATGGAAAACGTCGTCCTGACCATCCACCTGCTTCTGGCGCTCTCGTTGATCGGGGTGGTGTTGCTGCAACGCTCCGAAGGCGGCGGGCTCGGTATGGGCGGCGGCGGGGGCGGCGCCATGAGCGGGCGCGCGGCGGCCACCGCCCTGGGCAAGCTGACATGGATCCTCGCGGCGGCGTTCATCGTCACTTCGATGACGCTGACCATCATCGCGGCTCAGCAATCGGCGGGAAGTTCCGTCCTCGACCGGATGGGCGACAGGCCGGCCCCCGTGGAAGACACCGACCCGGCGCTGCCGGATGGCGGATCGCTTCTGCCGCCCGCGGCCGATGACAGCGCACCGCTGACGCCGACCGCGGACTGACCCCCGGCCCCGACCACAAAGCGTTGCGAACTTAGCGCGCGCCACAACAGGATGTTGCGTGCGCTTGCGCCTCACAAACGGATGCTGTATGCGTCAAATCCCGTGACGGGGCGGGTTTCGCATCCCGCCCGAGGGCTTTAAGCCACGCATCATAACGCAGAATCACGGGGCTCGGCGCGCATGGCACGTTACATCTTCATCACCGGCGGCGTCGTCTCGAGCCTCGGCAAGGGGCTCGCCTCGGCGGCGCTCGGGGCGCTTTTGCAGGCGCGCGGCTTCTCGGTGAGGCTGCGCAAACTCGATCCTTATCTCAACGTGGATCCCGGCACCATGTCGCCCTTCGAACATGGCGAGGTCTTCGTTACCGATGACGGCGCCGAAACCGATCTCGATCTCGGCCATTACGAACGCTTCACCGGGGTGCCGGCGCGGATCAGCGATTCCGTCTCGTCGGGGCGCATCTATTCCAACGTGCTGGAGCGTGAGAGGCGCGGCGACTACCTTGGCAAGACCATTCAGGTGGTCCCCCACGTCACCAACGAGATCAAGGATTTCCTGAGCGTGGGCGACGACGAGGTCGATTTCATGCTCTGCGAAATCGGCGGCACCGTGGGCGATATCGAGGGGCTGCCCTTCTTCGAGGCGATCCGGCAGTTTGGCCATGATCGCGCCCGCGGGCAATGCATCTTCATGCACCTTACGCTGCTGCCCTATCTCGCAGCCTCCGGAGAGCTCAAGACAAAGCCGACCCAGCACTCGGTCAAGGAATTGCAGTCGATCGGCATCGCGCCCGACATCCTCGTCTGCCGGTCCGAGCATCCCATCCCCGAAAAGGAGCGTGAGAAGATCGCGCTGTTCTGCAACGTGCGCAAGGAACACGTGGTCGCCGCCTACGACCTGGGGTCGATCTACGAGGCACCGCTGGCCTATCACCGCGAGGGGCTGGACCAGGCGGTGCTCGACGCCTTCCAGATCAGCCCGGCGCCGCGCCCCGACCTGACCGTGTGGAAGGATGTCGTCGACCGCATTCACAACACCGACGGCGCGGTCAACATCGCCATCGTCGGCAAGTATGTGCAGCTGGAAGACGCCTACAAGTCGATCCGTGAGGCGCTGACGCATGGCGGCATGGCCAACCGCGTCAAGGTCAACGTGCAATGGGTCGATGCCGAGGTGTTCGAGCGCGAGGACCCCGCGGCGCATCTCGAGGGGTTCCATGCCATCCTCGTGCCCGGCGGCTTCGGCGAGCGCGGCACGGAAGGAAAGATCCGCGCGGCGGAATTCGCGCGCACCCGCAAGATCCCCTATCTCGGCATATGCCTCGGCATGCAGATGGCGGTGATCGAGGCGGCGCGCAACGTCGCCGGGCTCACGCAGGCCGGATCGGAAGAGTTCGACCTCGAGGCCGGGGGGAAACGGTTCGAGCCGGTGGTCTACCACCTCAAGGAATGGGTGCAGGGCAACGAGAAGGTGCAGCGCAAGGTCAGCGACGACAAGGGCGGCACCATGCGCCTCGGGGCCTATGACGCGGTTCTCAAGGCGGGCAGCCGCGTGGCGGGCATCTATGGCGGCACCGACATAGACGAACGGCACCGCCACCGCTACGAGGTCGATACCCGCTACCGCGAGAAGCTGGAAGACTGCGGTCTGACCTTCTCGGGCATGTCGCCGGATGGCCGCCTGCCGGAAATCGTCGAATGGTCGGATCACCCGTGGTTCATTGGCGTGCAGTACCACCCCGAACTGAAATCGAAACCCTTCGCGCCGCACCCACTGTTTGCCGACTTCGTGCGCGCCGCGATAGAGACCTCACGCCTCGTCTGAAACGCGCCGCCCCGCATGCCGAGATTTTCCGGTTTGCGGCGCGCCGCGCATCGCCCTATATCACGGTCATGTTTGCAGATCTTCTCAACCGGCTGGTTCAACCCGAACCCGATCCGCTCGATGACGGCGACGCGCGGCTCGCCCTCACGGCCCTCATGGTGCGCATCGCGCGCAGCGACGGAGATTACGACGCCGACGAGTCGCGGCGCATCACCCGGATCATCACCACCCGCTACGCCCTGTCGCCGTCCGAGGCAGAAACGCTGCGGCGCGACGCCGAGACGCTCGAGGGCGAGGCGCCCGACACCGTGCGCTTCACCCGTGCGATCAAGGACGCGGTCCCCTACGAGGAACGTCTCGCGGTGATCGAGGCGCTGTGGCAAGTGGCCCTTGCCGATGGCGCGCGCGATGCCAGCGAGGATGCGCTGCTGCGGCTGGTGTCGAACTTCCTCGGGATCTCCGACCGCGACAGCGCGCTTGCCCGCCAAAAGGTCGGCACCGGCGGGAACGGCTGACTTTACAGCGTTCCCCGTGCATTGCGCGTTGCATTGGTCAGTGTTTTCGTCCCTAGTGACGGGGGTGTGACACAGATCACTATTTCAGGGGGACGTGCGTGACGACAGATCCGGTGCTCGAGATCCGCAACCTTCACAAGGCTTACGGCGCACTCGAGGTCATCAAAGGCGTGGACATCACCGCGCGGCGCGGCGAGGTCGTGTCGCTCATCGGCTCGTCGGGATCCGGCAAGTCCACGCTGCTGCGCTGCGCCAACCTTCTGGAAGACAGCCAGCAGGGCGAGATCCTCTTCAAGGGCGAACCGGTGGCGTGGAAGGGTACCGGCGGGCATCGCCGGCCCGCCGACGCGCGGCAGGTCCTGCGCATCCGCACCAACCTGTCGATGGTCTTTCAGCAATTCAATCTCTGGGCGCACATGACCATCCTGCAGAACGTGATGGAGGCGCCGGTCACCGTGCTGGGCCGCGACCGCGCCGAGGCCGAGCGGGCCGCGCGCGGCTATCTCGACAAGGTCGGGATCGGCGAAAAATGCACGATGTATCCCGCCCAGCTATCCGGCGGCCAACAACAGCGCGCGGCCATCGCCCGGGCGCTCGCGATGGAGCCCGAGGCGCTTCTCTTCGACGAACCGACCTCGGCGCTCGACCCAGAGCTCGAACAGGAGGTGATCCGCGTCATCAAGGATCTCGCGGGCGAGGGGCGCACGATGATGCTAGTCACCCACGACATGAACATGGCCCGCGATGTCAGCGATCACGTCGTGTTCCTCCATCAGGGCCTGATCGAGGAAGAGGGGCCGCCCGAGGCGCTGTTCAACGCCCCGGAATCGACGCGGCTGCAGGGCTTTCTCAGCTCGACCATGGCTGCCTGACGTCACCAACCAAGAGGGAGTAAGACAATGAAAAAACTCATGATATCCACGGCCGCCGTCGCCATGATGGCCGGTATGGCCATGGCGCAGGACGTCGTGCGCCTAGGCACCGAGGGCGCCTACCCGCCCTGGAACTTCATCAACGACGCGGGCGAGGTCGACGGGTTCGAGCGTGACCTCGGCGACGAACTGTGCATGCGCGCCGAGCTCAACTGCGAATGGGTGACGTCGGACTGGGACAGCATCATTCCCAACCTCGTCTCGGGCAATTACGACGCCATCATCGCCGGCATGTCGATCACCGACGAGCGCGACGAGGTGATCGATTTCACCCAGAACTACACGCCGCCCGACCCCTCGGCCTATCTCGGCATGTCCGATGACGTGGACGTGGCAAACGGCGTGATCGCGGCCCAGACCGGCACGATCCACGCCGGCTACGTGGCCGAGACGGGCGCCACGCTGGTCGAGTTCGCCACGCCGGACGAGACCATCGCCGCCGTGCGCAACGGCGAGGCAGACGCGGTGCTCGCCGACAAATCCTACCTCGCGGCGATCGCCGAGAACGACCGCGATCTGCGCTTCGTCGCCGAGGAGGTGCCGCTCGGCGGCGGCGTCGGCATCGGGGTGCGCGAATCCGACGCGGAACTGCGCCAGACCTTCGACGCCGCGATCCAGTCGATGAAGGATGACGGCTCGCTCAACGACCTGATCGAGAAATGGGACGTCTCCTCGACCTTCTGATCGCGCCCCGCCCCCCGCGCCGCGCGGGGGGCCTGCCAGTCTCGGGAGGCCGCCATTTTTTCCAACTGCGCCGATCCTGCCAGCCTCGAGGGCCTGAAATGGCTGTTGTGCTACCTGACCACGGTAAAGCACGCCAATCTCTACATCGCCACCGGCACGGTGCTGTTGCTGCTGGCGATCACCGCGCCCACGGCGCTTCTCTTCGGCTTTGGCGGGGCGATGGCCGCGCGCTCGCGGATCTGGCCGATCAGCTGGCTCGGCAAGGGCTATATCGCCATCGTTCGCGGCGTACCGGATATCGCGTTCTTCCTGTTCTTCGTGATCGCCCTCGACCAGCTGTTCGAGGCGATCCGCCACAAGATCAAATGCCCCGACTGGGATCAGCCGATCTGGCAAGGCAATGATTTCGTGGTCTGCCAGGCGGCCAAGCTGCCGCTGGGCAATGCCCCGCAATGGGTGCACGAGACCTACGGCTTCTTCATCGCCGTGCTGACCTTCGCCATCGTCTTCGGGGCGTTCGCGGCGAACGTGCTTTACGGCGCCATGCGCGCCGTGCCCCACGCCCAGATCGAGACCGCCGAGGCGTATGGCATGAACGCCCGCCAGACCTTCTGGCGTATCCTCGTGCCGCAGATGTGGGTCTATGCCCTGCCCGGCCTCAGCAATCTGTGGATGGTGCTGACCAAGGCCACGCCGCTGCTCTTTTTGCTGGGGGTCGAGGATATCGTCTACTGGGCGCGCGAACTGGGCGGCACCGCCAACCCGCGCTTCACTGACTACCCGCATGGCGACTGGCGGATGTGGTATTTCCTCGCCCTTCTGGTCTTCTATCTCGCCCTGACCAAGGTCTCCGAGGTGTTTCTCGAACGGATGATGCAGCGTCTGACCCACGGTCAAGCCACCACCGGCGGCGACGCGCAAAGGAAAGCCGCATGAGCTGCTGGCAGACCATCCAGGATTACGGCCTGCGCAGCCTCGGGATCGGCGAGCGCCTGCTGCCGCGCGAGGGCTATACGCTGTGCGAGCATTTCACGCTGATCGGCTCGGGGCTGATCTGGAACGTCTATTTCGGCACCTTCGCCCTTCTGGCGGGGTTCTTCCTAGCCACCGCCGTTGCAGTGGGCAAGGGCGCGGCCAACCCGTTGATCCGCAAGCCCTCGGAATGGTTCATCTTCGTCTTCCGGGGCTCGCCGCTCTTCATCCAGTTCTTCTTCGCCTATTTCCTCTTTCTCTCGCTGAAATCGATGTCCCCCGCCTTCGACGCCTTCACCTCGGCGTGGCTCGGGGCGCTGGTCGTGCTCTTTCTCAACACCGCCGCCTATTCGGGAGAGATCTTCTACGGTGCGCTGCGCTCGATCCCGCGCGGCGATGTCGAGGCGGCGGATGCCTACGGCTTCTCCGGCCTGCCGCGCTTTCGCAAGATCATCTGGCCCACCATGCTGAGGCTGGCGTGGCCCGCCTACACGAACGAGGCGATATTCCTCTTTCACGCTACCACCCTGGTGTTCTTTTCCGGCTTCCCGGCGTGGCAGCAACGCGGCGACGCGCTCTATTACGCGAATTTCTTCGCCGACAAGACCTTCAACCCCTTCGTGCCCTACCCGATTCTCGCGGGCTATTTCATCCTCGTGACGCTGGCGATCATCGGGCTGTTCGGGCTGATCAACCGCCGCCTCAACCGCCACCTGCCGCAAGAGGCGCGGCGCGGGCTGCGGCTGCGCGTCAACGTGATCCGCTAGGCATGCTGCCGCGCGTCCTCGTCCTGCTGCCCGCCGCCGGGGTCTCGGCGCGGATGCGGGGCCGCGACAAGCTGCTGGAACCGGTGCGCGGCCAGCCCCTGCTGCGCGACCGCGTGGCGGCGGCGCTGGATCTGGGCCTCGATGTCGCGGTGACGCTGCCGCCCGACCGCCCAGAGCGTGCGGGCATCTTGCGCGATCTCGCCGGGCCGCGGCTGCAGATGATCGAGGTCGCGGATGCGGCGACGGGTCTGTCGGCCTCGCTGCGCGTCGGCGCGGACCGGGCGCGCGCAGGGGGATATGCCGGGCTGATGGTGGTCCTGCCCGACCTGCCGGATCTCTTGACGCAAGACTTCAGGACCGTCCTGCAATCCTATGATTCCAAATCCATCCTGCGCGCCACGGCAGAGGACGGCACCGCGGGGCACCCGGTGATCTTCCCGGCCCGGGCCCTGCCAGCGCTGGCGCGGCTGACCGGCGACGCGGGCGCGCGCGACATCCTGCGCACGCATCCCGTGATCCATGTCGCCCTGCCCGGCACCCGCGCCACGACCGACCTCGACACGCCAGAGGCCTGGGCGGCGTGGCGCGCCCGCGGCGGGCGCTGACGCGCCCTCTTGCCACCGCACCGCCGCTCCCGCATCCTGCGCCGCAAAGGAGACCCCTAGCATGAACGATGATAGCACCAGCGACACCGACCAGAACACCCGCCACAACGAGAAGATGAAGAAGATCAAGGCGGCCCGCGAGCGCATGATGGCCACCAAGACCGAGGAAAAGGGCCTCATCATGGTCCATACCGGGCCCGGCAAGGGCAAGTCCTCGTCAGGGTTCGGGATGATCATGCGCTGCATCGCGCATGGCATGCCCTGCGCCGTGGTGCAGTTCATCAAGGGCAACTGGGAGACCGGCGAAAAGACCTTCCTGCGCACGCGCTTCGCCGACGAATGCCGGTTCTTCGTGTCGGGCGAAGGCTTCACCTGGGACACGCAGGACCGCGAACGCGACATTGCCGCGGCCCGCAACGGCTGGCAAATCGCACAGGAGCAGATCCTCGATCCGGGCATCCGCTTCGTGATGCTCGACGAGATCAACATCGCGCTGCGCTACGATTATCTCGACATCGACGAGGTGGTCGCCTTCCTTCAGGACCACAAGCCCGAGATGACGCATGTCCTGCTCACGGGGCGCAACGCCAAGCCCGAACTGCTGGAGGCCGCCGACCTCGTGACCGAGATGACACTGCTCAAACACCCCTTCCGCGACGGCATCAAGGCCCAGCCCGGCGTGGAATTCTGACGCGCCCCCGAGCGCCCGCGAACCCCGGCCGCTTGCGCCCCGCGCGGCAGACAAGCGATCACGAGGCTCGGCTAAGACCTGCGCCAGCCGACCGACATGCCGAAGCATGAGATGGCGCATACACTTCTTGCAAGACAACATTATTGCCGAATCAACCGCAACGTGGTAACTTTATTTCATTGTCAGGTGACGATTTCTGCTTTCCGCGGTTATTTTATTGCGATGGCGATCTGTTTTCATGAACTCTTTTGAAATGGAGGCTCGTTATGGCCAAGAGAACGAAGAAGTCCTCTGTCGATTCCGATAATGAATTCGACGAACCCCAGGTCCCGGACACACAGGAAGACGGCACCGACGATCTCGAAGACGAGATCGACGACGTCGAAATGCTCAACCCTCCGGACGACGAGGCGCTTGCCGAGCAACTCGACGGCGACGAGATGGCCGGGCCATCGCTTGACGACGATATTTCCGGCGACGTCATGGAAGCGAAGCAACAGATAGAGCATATGCTCATGGGCAAGACCGAGGCCGCCGCCGCGGCTCAGGGGCTTGTCGACGTCGACAAGGACGACATGATCCAGGGCGTGGGTATCGGCTCACCGGAAATCGACATGGATCAGGTCGGGCTCGACGGGCCGGGCGCGTCCGTGCTCAACGTCTACGTGGCGGAAAAGCTCAATCAGGAAGAGTGCCGCAGGGTGCTTTTCGACGATTACGCCGTGAAATCCGTCGGCGACGAAAACATGGCGCTCAACATTTTCGAAACCGGCATCATCGACACCCAGCCGCACCGGCACAAGCAACGCCCGGCGCCTTGCGGCATATCGGTTGGCCATTTCCGGATCACGGCGGGAACGCTTGGCGCGCTGGCGACGGGGCGGAAAGCCCCCCGCAACAGGCGCGTCCTGATGCTGTCCAACAACCACGTCCTGGCGAATTCGAATCAAGGAAGCTTCGGTGATTCGATCATCCAGCCCGGACGGGCAGACGGCGGACAAAGTCCCCGCGACCGGGTGGCGATCCTTGAAAAATACGTGCCCATCAACTTCTCCGGCGGCGCCAACTACGTCGACTGTGCGACGGGATGGTGCTGGCATAAACGTGTCCGGCGCGAGTTCATCTACCGGTCCGGCGGCGGCTTTCGCCTCTTCCGCGTGTCATCCAATCCCAGAGCGGCCTTTCGCGGCATGATTGTCGGCAAGACCGGTCGGACGACACAGCTAAAGGCAGGACGCGTGACGGACACGTCGGCCACGATCCGTGTGAATTTCGGCGGCGGCCGGGTGGCGCTCTTCCGCGATCAGCTTGCCATCCGGGGCCTGTCGGGCAACTTCAGCGCCGGGGGCGACTCTGGGTCCCTGATCTGGACCTGGGACAGGGCACGCAGGCCTGTCGGCCTTCTCTTTGCCGGCGGCGGTGGCGTCACATTCGGCAACAAGATCGGCAGGGTGTTGAGTGCGCTCGACCTTCGGCTGCGGACCTGATCGCCTGAGCCATGAAGAAGGCGGCGCCGATATGCTGCATTTCGGCGCCGCCTGTGTTAGACTATCGTCGACAACTAAGGTTCGGAGACCGCCATGGAAGATGCAGCAATGCCATACAACCCGGAAGATACCCCGGCAAGCCGGGTGCAGTCCGCCTTCGAAGAGAAATACCTCGATGTCGACGGTGTGCTCGGCGTGGGCCTTGGGCAGAATGCGCATGGAGACGATGCAATCGTCGTCTATCTCAGGGATAGCGGTGCCTCGGCCTTGATTCCAAAGCGGTTCAAGGACATCGATGTCGTGCCCGAAGTGGTGGGCGAGATCGACGCCTATTAGGGCGTGCCGCCTTCCTTCGCATGCACGCGCCGCGCCCTGAATTATCGATTCCGGATATACAAGACGCTCAAGAACGGTTTCGACTTTCCAGCAACATACTCTCGATAAGACCGGATCGGCGTCGCCACCGGTTCCTGCTCCAACCCGGAATTCCACCTGCGTCCGATGCGGCACGACACACCGCCTTCTCATACCCTGTGAACCCTTTCCCAGCATATCGCGCTTTCTGGAAGCGCGCAGGCGTTGGATACCGGATTTCGGCGCGCGGCATCTCATCGGCGAATGCCATACCCGTCGCGACTGCTCTAACGAACACGTCATCGGCTCGCGTGGTCATGCCGACCCCTTTCAGATTGGCGTTCGCGTCAGACCGGCGCTTTCGACCACCGCATCGAGGTCGTCGATCCAGCGACCCAGGGAAAACTTGTCGACCTTGCGATCCGACAGCCCCGAGCCACGCGGATCATAGAGAATGAGGGTGCGCCCGTTGGACAGGACGTCGAACCAGTGCCGCCAGACGGCGCTCTGCCGGTCGAGGTGGAGATGCGTGAACCAGTTCGCCACTCTGACCAGCGGCGGGCCCTCCCCGGATCGGGCAAGCGCGATCCCGACGCCATCCGCTGACGTGCAAAATCCCACATGCTATTTCATGGTGGTAGTCTACACGCCGCCAACACCTCCATAAAGTCACCGGTGGCGAGGGGCGTTCCGATGCCCGTCCCTGCCTGTGTGTCGTCAGATAATTTGGAACAGAAGAGCGGGTTTTCGTTTGGAGGCTCTGGGTCACCGTGGGTTGATGTTGCGCGTTTTCAGTTTGGTGGCGCAAGCGCCGGGTGAGCATGGTTTTGCGTTTTATCTCCTCTCGCTGTTCCAGGATCTGCTCGCCCCGTCCGAAGGAGACGTCGGCGGGTGTCAGGTTTCCCAGGCTCTCGTGATACCTTCGGGTGGTGTGGTATTCGACGACGTCGCGGATGTGGTGTTCGAGGTCCCCCCGCAGGAAGTAATGCTCGAGCAGAACACGGGGCTTCATGGTCTGGTGCCACCGTTCGATCTTGCCTTGGGTCTGCGGGTGGTACGGCGCCCCGCGGACATGATCCATGTACTTGTCCTCGAGGTAATCGGCCAGGTCGCCCGCTATGCAAGATGAGCCGTTGTCGCTGAGCAGCCTTGGTTTGGCGATCACGGTGGCGCTGTCGCAGCCCGACACGTCCAGGGCCAGGTCCAGCGTGGAGGTCGCATCCTCGACCTTCATCGTCGTGCAGAGCTTCCAGGCGATGATGTAGCGGCTGTGATCCGACGGTTCCGTGTCCGACTATCAGCGGATGTTCTTGCTGGCAGTACTGTTACGCGCCAGAACTGTGACGCGGGCGACTGTGAACACAGCCCTTCAATGGCTTCAAAATAGGTCAGTGGCGAAAGAGACGCGCGCCATGGCTGCAATCTTTGCCGCAAAGCAGGGTGTAGCCCAGCAAAAGCGTACAGTGCGCACCTCTTATGAGGACGAGCCTTCCGACTATGTAAAGAAGGGTCCTGTCGCGGGGTTGGTGGAAATTGGGAGGGCGGCGTAATCTCCAGGTGTTGAAACAACCATGAACGGCGGCTGGCACCGCCTAAGGAGATTACGCCATTGCAGAGACTACCAAGACCGACCGCGCTGCGCCACTCATCGGGGGCGACTGGACGGATCCGCTCGAGGACGGCGTCCGCAGCCGGGTGCGGGATTT